>JALOMM010000057.1 GCA_025455535.1 Bacteroidales bacterium
GGTTATAAACTCATTGACGAGTTCAGTGACATCATTCTCAACCGGCGATGCATCAGCGCTGTTCTGCCCAGGAAAAAGAACAACAGCAGCAGCTGTCCCTCCGGTGATGATTGCCAGTTTCTTCATGAATTCGCGTCTGTCAACTCTTCCGGCACGAAAATCATCATACAGTTCATTCATTTTCTCACTCATGACTACTTTTTTTATTGAGTAAATAGGATCTCTAAACTTCAGCTTTTCCTTGTCTCCTCCTTGATTCTCTGGATATGTCCGCGCCCCAGCCCTTTCACCTCGCAGCCGAGCTGGAAATAGCGGCGGATATTGTCATCCGAGAGTATCCCGAAGCAGTCTATTATTGCTGCCGGCTGCCCGATGGTTTTTACAACAGTATCGGGATCAAGGTCTTTGTATGCTTCGTGAGGCACTGCAAGTATGACCGCTTCAGCCCCTTTCAGTGCACTGTCAAGGTTCTGTTCAATGCGTATCTCTTTAAGTTTCTCCTGATTGCGGAAGAACTGTGCCTTGCTTTGACCCTCACCCGGATAGGTGTCCTGCTGTTCAAACTCCCACCAGTGTTCCACATAAGGATCATGGACCCTGATCTCAGCTCCCATCTCTGTCAGTTTGCGGATCACTATTTCTGACCCGCTGTACCTGGTGTCACCGACATCCTCACGGTATGCAGCTCCCAGGACAAGAACGTCAGAGGCCGCGATGGGCTTACCCATGTTACGCAGGGCATCGCGTGTCAGCTGACCCACATGAAGCCCCCGGGTGTCATTTATGTCGATGGCCATAGGTGTGATCCTGAAGATGTCATCCTCGAAGCCAAGGATATGCTTGTAAGCCCATACTCCCAGTCCGCCGTCTTTTGGGAGGCAATAGCCTCCTATTCCCGGGCCCGGGAAGATCATGTTGCTGTGCGTTGGTCTTACCTTTATCGCTTTAATGACCTTGACAAGGTCAACACCGTTACGTTCTGCGAAGAGGCTCCACTCATCAAGGAATGCCAGTATTGTTGCCCTGTAGCTGTTCTCGACGATCTTTGCCGTCTCCGACTCGATAGGCCTGTCCATGACAGTAAGCGGGAACTTCTTGGTATTAAGCACCTCGTTGAGGAACTTCACCACACGCTTTTTTGCCTCCTCGTTGATGCCGCTGCAGACCCTCCAGAAGTCGCGTATACTGGCAACATAATTACGGCCTGGCATCACCCTCTCATAGCTGTGTGCCAGCAGCGGGTCAGAGTCGATACCGCGTTTCCTGAAGGCTTTCTTCATTATAGGGTAGGCAACCTGCTCGGTAGTCCCAGGGGCTACTGTGGTCTCGATGAGCACAAGAGCATGGGGCTGTATATGCTCGGCGATGACAGCCAGCGAGGCCTCGAGGGCCGCCATATCAGTCTGTCCGGCCCGCACATTGCCAAGCTCAGCCTTGAGATAATCACACTGCACATCCACAACCACAACATCAGCAAGCTTCAGCACATCATATGTATAAGTCGCCATCAGTGTTTTCTTTTCGTTGACACAGCGGGCTATCATCGGATCAACCTCCGGATCTTCCGCCTTTACCGGTGACACACCGCGGTTAAGCAGGGGTATCTTCCAGAAGCTGCGTGCACTTGGGCGCTGCATGCCAATGACAAATTTTGAAGACCTGCCGCTCTCATCAACGGTATCAGCCACGATGGCTGCCATGACTGCACCGACGAACCCCACACCCATGACGACCACGATCTCACGATTCTTCGCCCGCTCCTCATCTACACGCTTTTTAATGTTCTCAAACTCAGTTTTATAATCCTCAGGTTTTGGGAGGGCAAATTTTTCACCTGCCGGACTGACTGAATACTTTTCGCTCATACTGATTTATTATTTATAAGTTAGATTTTCCAGAACCATAAATCTACAAAAAGTTCCGGCAATTCTTATCATTAAATGTTTATTATCTTTGATGACAGTCAGAGTTATTGAACTGATTGTACGGAAGTTTGTTTTAGAAATATGTTGCATATAAAAAGTCCTGAAAGTCAACTCGTATGAAGAATTTACTTTTACTGATCATCGTTGCATCACTGGTATCATTATCAGCATGCAGCAAGGAGGAATCATCAGATCGCTTTGATCTGATAACAGCACATACATGGAAGAGCGAAAGTCTTCTGGCTGATGGCGTCGATGCCAGCGGTCCCGGTCAGATACTTGAAAAGTTCAAGGGCGATATACAGTTCAAGAAAGATGGCACAGGTTATTTCGGGCAGTATACCGGAACCTGGAGACTTACCAATAATGACGCGAACCTGGTGATACAGTCACCCGAACTGGTTGCCGCTGTTACAAGTACTATCGTTGAACTGACCGAAACGTCACTAAAGGTAACATTCACCTATCCGAACCTGGTCAATCCGTCAGATCCCCTTGACATATTAATGACTTTCATTCCCAAATAATGAGGAAAGTTTTTCCTGTCCTCATAATATTCATATTTCTTTTCCCTTATCATCTCAGTGCGCAGAACATTGTCCGGGGAAAGGTATATGACATGAGCAGCGGTGAGGCTCTGCCGGGAGTTTATGTACTCCACGGCAAGGGGAGCGGAACAACCACCGATGACAGGGGATTTTACTCAATGACCTGCGACAGCGGGCAGGTCATCATAACCTACAAGTTTGTCGGATACAAGACTGTCACTGAGGTGGTTCATCTGACAGGGCATGGGCCATTCGAGCTGAATGCAGGTCTTGAGACAGATGCCCTGGTGATAGACCAGATAGTGGTCAGCGCTGACAGGATGGAACAGAAGGTCTCTGAACTGACTGTTTCAATGGATGTCATCAGGAACGACTATATTGAAAGAAGCCATATCAGTGATGCCAGGGAGCTTATCACCAAGACACCCGGCATTGAGGTTCTTGACGGTCAGGCATCCATCAGGGGAGGAAGCGGATTCAGCTATGGCGTCGGAAGCCGTGTCCTTGCCCTTCTCGACGGCCTTCCCCTCATGTCGGCTGATGCAGGAAGCATTAAATGGAACTTCCTGCCATTTGAGAACCTGTCGCAGGTAGAGATCATCAAGGGAGCCTCATCAGTGATGTATGGCAGTTCAGCTCTCAACGGAGTGATAAACTTCAGAACGGCGGATGCAACAAATATCCCTCTGACAACATTCTATGCCGAGGGAGGTATATTCGGCAAATCGCAGAACGAACAGTGGGTCTGGTGGGATGAGCCAAGGTTGTTTACCAATATCTCATTTTCTCACCTTCAGAAAGCAGGTAATACCGACGTTGGAGTCAGCCTCAACCTGAGTGCCGACAACGGCTACAGGAAATACAATTTTGAAAACCTTGGAAGGATTAACCTGAGGCTTAAGCACTTCAACAGCAAGGTGGAAGGGCTGAGATACGGCCTAAATATCGGAGCCGGGACAACCCGGAAGGCAGACTTCATTTTGTGGGAGGATGCAGAGACGGGAGCCCTGAAACAGGATACGTCAACGGTAGCTGAGCTGAGAGGCTATCTCCTCACTGCTGATCCCTTCCTCTCATACAATAAATCAGACAGGTTCAGGCATGACGTGAGGGTGCGTCTACAGGCATCGGCAAACAGATTCCCCGTCAGAACAAACAATGATGCCGGATCTGTCTCTGTGTACGGGGAATACCAGGCCTGGTACAGGGTGTTCGGTTTTATGGACCTCACCGCAGGCGTTTCGGAGACATGGAGCAAGATCATATCCAACTTTTACGGAGACCATGACGGACTTAACCTTGCAGGGTTTGCACAGATTGAGTTAAGGCCCGTGGAGAAGCTGAAGGTTGTCGGCGGATTGCGTGTTGAACAGAATATTCTTGACGGAGAGAATGACAGGGTTGTACCGGTCTTCAGAGCAGGAGCGAACTGGCAGGCTGCAGGATTTACATTCATAAGGGCTTCGTCAAGGTATTTCCAAATCCTTACATTGAGCCTGAGTCAGGGTGGAGCTCCGAGATAGGGGTCAAGCAGGGTGTCATGCTGGGTGAGGTGAAAGGGCAGCTCGACCTCTCGTTTTTCTTTTCGCAGAACAGCGACATGATCGAGTATCTTTTCGGAATTTTTCCTGATCCGGTAACCGGTCTTTCAGGATTAGGATTTCAGGCTGCCAATGTTGAGCAGTCGAGGGTCTACGGTACCGAAGCTGAGATTCTTCTGGGAAAAACATTCGGATCACTTGATGCTGCAGTCTCGGGTGGTTACACCTACGTTTACCCTGTTGAGTTCAATTCCTACACGGGACAGAGTACTGACCTTTATCTTAAATACAGGAGGAAACATACCGCGAAGCTGGGATTTATGATGACGAGGAAGAAGTTTGAAGCAGGATTTGATATGTATGCCAGGTCCAGGATCCTGAGAATAGATGATGTCTTTCTGAATCCTGCTACCAGGGAGCAGATACTGCCGGGTTTTTACGATTACTGGCAGACGCACAACACCGGATATTTCGCGATGGACATCAATGCAGGTTACAAGCTGAGCAACAGTCTGACCCTTTCAGTTGCAGTCAGGAACATCACCAACACAGAGTATATGGGCCGCCCGGGTGACATTCAGCCTCACCGCAACCTCAGTCTCAGGCTGAGCGGGAAGTTCTGAGTCGATCATATCAATAAAGAGGTTACTTTTGGGTTAGTAAATTTAGATTTTACATTATGAAAAAATCACTGTCAGAAAGATTCATCAGATTCGGAAAAACAGCCGTAACAGCTTCACTTCTTACGGTTGCTGTGGCCTCATGCAATCACTCGCCTAAAGAAGCAAAACAAGGCGCGAAGAAGAATCCTGGCCTCTCTGCCCCTGGCACGGAGACCGTGATGAGGTCTGCCGACACTGCTGCGACAACGGTAAAAACAGGAGGAGCGGAGCAGCAGAAGCTGAAAGGGCGATGGATGAGGTCAGACGGTGATTATATCATTGAGGTTTTTGAGACCGGGGGGGATGGTACACTGAAAGCCGCGTATTATAATCCCAATCCCATAAATGTTGAGAAAGGTGAATGGATCATCGATCAAGAAAAACTCTTCATGCAGATAATACTGCGTGATGTAAACTACCCCGGCTCAGCCTATACCCTGCAATATGTTCCTGAAGATGACGCTCTTGCAGGCAATTATTTCCAGGCGGTGGAGGGGGTCAATTATGATGTGGTCTTCACAAGAAAGAAATAGCATCTGACGGTGCTGTTCCGCATTTTATGGGAACGTCGGCAATAAAATCAATATCTTACTGTTTTTCTTCCTGAGGGATGCGATATGACAACAACAGTTCACAGGATATATCTTGGCCTGATGGTGGTGACGGTTGCCTTCGCACTTGTTGTGCTCACGCTCAATGGATCGGAGTACTACCGGACAGGCATCGATGAGAGAGTATATCATGATGGCCACGCCGCTTTAAAACCCAGCGGGATTGTTGGTCACGGTATTGGCATCTTCGGTTCTCTGTTTATGGTTGTGGGTGTGACCTCCTATATGGCAAGAAAGCGTTACCGTTTCATGTCAAGAATGGGGCTTCTCAAACACTGGCTTGAATTCCACATTTTTCTCTGTACTCTTGGCCCTGTTCTGATTCTCTTTCACACTGCCTTCAAGTTCGGAGGGCTCGTTGCCGTGAGTTTCTGGAGCATGGTGGCGGTCTTCCTGAGCGGTATAGCAGGAAGGTTCATTTACCTCCAGATACCACGCTCCATAGAGGGCAGGGAGCTAAGCCTTAACGAGGTGAGGGCCACCAAGGGTGACCTTGCCGAAGAGATCAGGGCATCGTACAATTTTGATGACGAGAGCTATGCCTTGATCGTTGAGACAGTAAAACAAAACAAAGGGTCCGCCTCCAGGGGCTCCTCAGGCGGATTATTGACTCACTATCTTGAAGACAGAAGATCTGTCATGTCAGTAAAGGCATTGCTCAAAAAGAAGAATATGCCGGCATCCGCGACCAGGGGAATCATTGCGCTCGTCAGAAAGGATATCATGCTTAGCAGGAAAATTGAAAGACTGGACGGGATGAAGAATTTATTCGGATACTGGCATGTCGCCCACCTCCCCTTTGCACTGGTGATGCTTATAATTATGGTTATTCACATCGGGGTGACTCTCCTGTTCGGTTACAGATGGATCTTCTAGCCATGAGCCTGCAGCTTGAGAGCATATTGATCTATTCTCTTGCAGCCCTGCTCTGCATTATTGTCGTATCAATTTATATTCTCAAAAAAAGGAGAGAATCAAGGATAGTTGACAGGAAGATTCTAAGAGCGAAGGAGGAGGGGATGAATGAGCCGGTGTCGCTGCATCCATATGTTGACATCAACACTTGTATTC
Organism: Bacteroidales bacterium; assembly: GCA_025455535.1. Classification (GTDB taxonomy): domain Bacteria; phylum Bacteroidota; class Bacteroidia; order Bacteroidales; family VadinHA17; genus SR-FBR-E99. The sequence goes on from JALOMM010000057.1 coordinate 6,359, forward strand.
AGACCGGTGCCTGTGTCGCAGCCTGCCCTGAAAAGGATATCCTGGGAATAAGAAACGGTAAGGCAACCATAATCAATGCATCTCAGTGCATAGGCCACGGAGCCTGCTTTCATGCATGCCCCACGGAGGCTATCACCCTCAGGATCGGAACAGAAAAGAGAGGGGTGGAGTTGCCCCATGTAAACCAGAACTTTGAGACTAATGTGTCAGGTATTTATATTGCCGGGGAGTTGGGTGGCATGGGACTGATAAAAAACGCCGTGGAACAGGGCAGGCAGGCCGTTGACAACCTTGCCAGGGCATTGACAAAGGATCATCACGCTTCATATGACCTTATAATTGTCGGAGCCGGGCCAGCAGGAATATCAGGTGCACTTACGGCAAAGAAACACGGTTTGAGATTTCTCCTCCTTGAGCAGGATACCCTTGGGGGAACGGTGTTTACCTTTCCCCGGAAAAAAATTGTAATGACTCATCCCATGGATCTCCCGCTCTACGGAAAAGTAAGACTATTCGAAACCAGCAAATCGGAGCTGCTTGATCTGTGGCATAAGGTACTTGATGCCAATGCTGTCACAATCAGGGAGAATACAAAAGTCGAATCAATTATTCCTGAAGGTAACATATTCAGGGTTACTGCTATAAGCGGTGAATCTTTCAGCTCAGCCAGTGTGCTTCTTGCTATCGGCCGGAGGGGCTCACCGCGTAAGCTTCATATTCCCGGAGAGGATAAGGAAAAGGTGGCCTACCGGCTGCTGGAGCCCGAAGATATATCAGGAATGGATGTAATTGTTGTCGGGGGAGGTGACTCTGCCGTCGAGTCAGCACTTCTGCTGGCCGTTCAGAACCGTGTTCTTCTTTCTTACAGGGGAGAGGCTTTCAACCGTATCAAGCCACGCAACAGTGAAGCGCTCAAAACGGCAGTCGCAAATAACATTATCGATGTCAGGTTGAAGAGTAACCTTGTTTCCATCGAAGATGAGAATATTTTTCTGTCACTTGACGGCGAGCCAGAACCGGTGAAAATCAAAAATGACCTGGTATACATTTTTGCAGGAGGCGAATTGCCAACGCAGTTTCTTGAAAAGGCTGGAATCATAATCACCAGAAAATTTGGGGAAACGGTCATGAAACATTAACTTTGGACGTATGATGACCCTCTGTCAGTAGAATCGTTACCAGGGAAGCTTAACCATATCATTCTTTTGTATGAACAAAATCCCGGTTAAAATTCTTGTCTATTTTATTTTTCTTCATTTCACAGGACTCAGGCTTGAAGCCCAGCTATCGCCAGGGGACCTGTCGGAGCCTCATTCGCATCTTGAGGGAATCGCAAACTGTACACAATGCCACGTGCTCGGCAACAAGGTTACAGACGCAAAGTGTCTTGCCTGCCACACTGAGATACAGTCAAGGATCACATCCGGGAAAGGATATCACTCCTCCGCAGAAGTAAAAGGGAAGTCCTGTTCTGCATGTCACAGCGAGCACAACGGAAAGAGCTTTCGCCTGGTGCGGCTGGATATCACAAAGTTCGACCATTCTGCCACCGGGTACACATTATCCGGGGCCCACGCAACGCAACAGTGTGCCAGTTGTCACAACCGGGCCAATATCAGGGATCAGAAGCTCAGGTCAAAAAAGAGTACCTATCTCGGCCTGAACACATTATGTCTTTCCTGTCACGCCGATTACCATCAGGAAACGCTCTCTTCCGCATGCCTCGATTGCCATGGTTTTGACAAATTTGTTCCTGCCTCAAAGTTTGATCATTCGGCTGCAAAGTTTAAGCTCCTGGGCAGCCACAAGAGTGTCGACTGTATTAAATGTCATAAAAAGTCTACTGTTGGCGGAAAGGTTTTCCAGGAGTTCAGGGGTGTGCTCTTCAGCAATTGCACCGATTGTCATGAAGACCCGCACAAGAATCAGTTCGGGCAAAACTGTCGCCAGTGCCACACTGAGGTCTCGTTCCTTGCAGTCAAAGGGGGGGCAGGCAATTTTGACCACAACAAAACAGACTTCAGACTTGAAGGGATGCACCAGGCCGTAGGGTGCAAAGAGTGCCATAAAGGAAAAACCACTGATCCTCTCAAGCATAACAGTTGCACAGACTGTCATTCTGATTATCATAAGGGACAGTTTGTAAGGAACGGGAAGCAGCCCGATTGTGCGGAGTGCCATACGGTTAAAGGCTTCACCCAGTTCACTTATACCGTTACGCAGCACGATGCCGGACCTTTCCCGCTGAGAGGGTCGCATGCAGCAACCCCTTGCCTTGACTGCCACAGGAAGCAGGATAAGTGGAGTTTCAGGGGGATAGGGATAAAGTGTTCGGATTGTCATGTGGACATTCACCGTGATATCATACAGGCCAGATATTATGCTGATGCCGGGTGCAGTTCGTGCCACAATGAGAACAGATGGTCAGAGATAACATTTGACCATACAACGACGGGGTATAATCTCACCGGAGCCCACTCCCGTCTGGGATGCAGAGCCTGCCATTTCAAACCAGCTTCAGATGGATCGGTAATGCAGAAGTTTGCAGGTCTCCCGGATGACTGCACAGCGTGCCATACTGATAACCATCAGAAGCAGTTTGATAAGAACGGCAGAACAAACTGCAGTGACTGTCACGGTACTGAGAACTGGAAAGCATCAGGGTTTGATCATAACCGCACTGCTTTCAAGCTGGACGGTAAACATGCTTCAGTGCCCTGTGCCTCATGTCATAAGCCTCAGAAGGAGGGATCAATTGAATATATCAAATATAAAATTGCAGATTACAGATGCGAATCCTGTCATTAGTTTTGATCTGCAGCCTCTTCCTCTTTTTCAGGCAGAGAGAAGGCCACCCTCATGGGGAGGACTTCAAATTAAGCTGCAATATCTGCCACAGTCCTGAGGGGTGGCATCTTGACAGGAGTATTTATGCCTTTGACCATAACAAGACAAAGCTTCCGCTTACCGGTCAGCATACACAACTTAATTGCAGACTGTGTCATCCGACCCTGGTTTTTACCGATGCGGATACGGAATGCAGTGACTGCCATACAGATATACATCAGGCAACCGCAGGACAGGAGTGTGCACGTTGTCATACAACTTTTTCGTGGCTTGTGACCAACATTACAGAAATTCACCAGATGAGCCGCTTCCCCCTCCTCGGGGCACACCGTACTGCCGACTGCATTGACTGCCATCTGTCAGAAAGCCTTGTTCGCTTCGATATCCTGGGCGTTAACTGCATTGATTGTCATCGCGAGGATTACCAGGGTACAACTGATCCTGCTCATACTGAAGCCGGATTTTCTGAAGACTGTACTTCATGTCATCCGGTCAATGCCCTGAGCTGGGATGGTGCAGGATTCATACACAGCTTTTTCCCACTTACTGAGGGGCACTCGGTTCCAGACTGCAACGATTGTCATACCTCAGGCAGTTATGCCGGTCTCAGTCCTGACTGCTATTCCTGCCATCAGGCTGACTATATTGCCACATCCAATCCTGTTCATTCTGCAATGGGGTTCCCGACAACCTGCAATACCTGCCACGATCTCAGCCCGGGGTGGACCCCCGCAAAATTCACTGAACATGACAGCCAGTCGTTTCCGATATATTCAGGGAAGCACAAAGGACAATGGTCATCATGTACTGAATGCCATCCCAACCCTTCAAACTACTCGGAATTTACCTGCCTGAGCTGCCATGAGCACAATAAGACTGATATGGATAACGAGCACAGGGGGGAGAATGGTTACTCGTATAACAGCGCCGCATGCCTTGACTGCCATCCAAGGGGTGACGCTGATTGAAAAAAAAGACAAAAGACAAAAGACAACAAAAGACTTCAGACCTTCAAGCCTCCGCTACCTCCTCCGCTAAAGCTACGGAGGTCAAAGAAAGCTACGGCTTGCAAAGCAGACCTTCAGACCTATCATCAGATGAGACTATTTCTCTCAATATTGACAGCCACACTTCTGGTCGCAGCGGCAAAAGCTCAGACAGGTACGACTGAGTTGGTCGGGAAGGTATCTTTTGTGAGCTCCCGGAATATATATGTTAAATTCAAATCGACAGAAGGAATAAACATTGGCGATACGCTGTTTGTACCGGATGCCGATGCTCTTTCACCGGCACTCGTGGTGACCGGGCTGTCATCCGTTTCCTGCCTTTGTACAGTAATTGCAGACCGCATAATTGCGGCCGACCACCTGGTTGTTGCCCGTATAAAAGATGAAAAGATGGCAGGGACCGCAGGTGTTCCGGCACCTGCGGAAAAAAGTGCTGCTAAGCCAGTCATGGAGGCAGATACCGTAATCTCTCCAAAGCAGCCTGAACGGAGACAAAATGTGAGAGGGACAATTTCGGTAAATTCGTATACCGATTTTTCAGATACCGACAATCCGGTGTCACAGCGCTTCAGATATACATTATCCCTAAGCGCTTCGCAAACAGGAGGGTCCGGATTTTCATTCGAGACCTATGTATCATTCAGGCACAAGTACGGAGAGTGGGAGTATGTTAAGGATAATATTTTCAATGCGCTGAAGATATATAATCTTTCTGCCAGGTACGACTTCAACAAGACCACCAGCCTTCTTCTGGGAAGAAAGATAAATCCGATGATCTCCAGTGCAGGATCGATGGATGGACTTCAGTTTGAAAAAGCGATAGGGAATTTTTCATTCGGAGTTGTTGCAGGCTCGAGGCCAGACTACGAGGATTACGGATTCAATCCTTCGCTTTTCCAGTACGGTGCATGGATTGGATACAGCACCAGGGGTCAGGGCAGATCAAGCCGGAGTTCCGTGGCCTATTTTGAGCAGACAAATGATTTTTCCACCGACAGGAGATTCATCTATTTCCAGCACTCAAACGACATAATCAGGAATGTCAGCTTTTTCACCTCGGCTGAGGTTGATCTCTTCAGGATAGAAAATAATGCTCCGGTGACAACACTCGACCTTACCGGATTATACCTTTCGCTTTCATACAGACTGCCGGGAAAATTTTCAGTCAGCGCTGCCTATGATGCCAGGAAGAATGTTATCTACTATGAGACATATAAGTCATTCACTGACAGAATACTTGAGGAGGGGATGAGGCAGGGATACAGGCTGTATGGCAACTGGCGTCTGACCAGGAAAATGAATTTCGGTCTCCAGGCCGGTTACAGGTTTCTGAAGAGCGACCTTGTCCCGACAAAAAGCATCAACGGATACTATACCTACACCAACATGCCAGGACTGAACATGACTGCAACCTTATCAGGATCTTATATGATGACCAGCCATTCTGACCTGGCAGTAGGAGGCATTGATCTGAGGAGGGATTTTGCCGGCGGCAGGTTCCAGTCTGGTATCGGATACAGCTATGTTATGAACAGCCTGACTGAAGGCAACATCACCTTTGTGCAGCACATGGGTGAGTTAAACTTCTCATGGTATATACTCGAAAAGCTTTCCCTGTCAGCCAACTACGAGGGAACATTTGAGTCAGT
>JALOMM010000058.1 GCA_025455535.1 Bacteroidales bacterium
CAGGAGCTATACTATATAAATCTTCCCTCCGACAAGGGAAGCATCTCCCCTGAGTCATCCTATGCCGAAGAGGAAATCATAAAGGCTATTGACAGCCTGCATGAAGATTACCGCATGCCTTTCACAATGCACCTCGAAGGTTTCAAATATGAAGAGATTGCCGAGGAGCTCAATCTCAAGCTTGGAACGGTAAAAAGCCGTATTTTCTTCGCACGCCAGAAGCTGATGAGCGTCCTCAAGGATTATAATGGTTAGGTTTGAGTTTGTAATGTAGGTTTTAAGGGAGGATTACATAACGTGGTCCTCCCTTAACTTTTCAGGATGGCAGACTTTTTGCAACGCAGAAGAGGCAACGTTCTGTTTTTAAATATCTTTATACAAAATTACCGTCAAAATGAAAAAGTATCTCTTCATTACCCTCTTTGCTATTACACTTTCAGCAACCACACTCTCCGCCCAGGAGAAATATCTTGAACCTGCCATCAGCCATGTCACTGTCTTCAGACAGGGAGCACAGCTGTCAGGCGACCTTAAGCTGGCACTGCAGCCAGGAACAATTGATGTTATTGCCGGAGGTCTGTCACCATATATTGATCCCAACAGCATACAGGTCAGGGGCGAGGGTGACTTTATGATAACGGGTGTCACCCACCGCAACAACTATCTTGAAAGTCCTGCAGAGTCAACCGTGATAGCCGGTATCCGTGAAAAGATCGATGCCCTCACGGCTAAGATCGAGGATGAGAAGACAGCCATCGAAGTGCTTCTGGAGAAGGAGCTCTTCCTGAAATCAAACTATGATGTGGTGACCAACAAATCGACCATCACTCCTGAGCAGCTGAAGGCTCTGCTTGATATATATACCTCTAACACCGAAGCTGTCAAGACAGCCGTTCTCAAGAAGAGGCGAACAATAAGAGAATATGAGAAGGAGAAACAGCAGCTTGAGAGCCAGCTGGCAGGGACGGTTGACAGGTCAAGGCTCCCGACGGGAGAGATAGTGATCACCCTCTCCGGCACGAAGGCTGTGAACGCAAAGCTTATGCTGTCATATGTCGTAATGAATGCCGGATGGTATCCTGCTTATGACATCAGGGTAAGTGACATCTCCTCTCCCGCAACGGTCATCTACAAGGCTAATGTCTGGCAGCAAAGCGGGTCGGACTGGAAGGATGTGAAAATAAGTCTTTCAAATGCGTCACCCATGACTGCAGGGGCACTGCCGCTGCTCAATCCGTGGTTCATCAATTTCTATCAGCCGGCCCCGGTCATGATCAGGGGTTATGCAAGTGAATCCACCCCGAAGGCAGCCAAAATGGATGCTAAATCGGAAGATGCAATGTTTATGGAGGCTGAGAGTGCTCCGCTGCCCGTCACCGTAAGTGAATCGAACATCAGCTTCAGCTTCGATGTGAACATACCCCAGACCATACTGGCTGACGGGAAGCCTGAGGTTGTGGAACTTCAGAGACTCGAAGTGCCTGCAACATACAGCTATGCTGCAACACCCAAGCTTTCTTCAACAGCCTTTCTCATGGGATATATCACCGAATGGGAGAAATACAATCTTCTTCCGGGCGAGTCGAACATCTATTTCAGCAATACATTCACCGGCAAGGGTTATATAAACACAGCCGAGCTTACCGACACCCTGCCCGTCTCACTCGGTGCCGACAACAGTATAACGGTAAAGCGTGACAGGAGGGTCGACTTCACCTCAAGCAAATTTATCGGCAACAATAAAGTCGAGACCCGCTCCTTCCTTGTCTCGGTACGGAACAATAAGAGTCAGAAAGTATCTGTCAGACTCCGTGATCAGATACCCCTGTCGCAAAACAGCAGCATCATTGTTGAGCCCGCTGAACTCTCCGGCGGAAGCCTCAATACGGTCACCGGCGAGGTGACGTGGGATCTCACCGTTGAGCCCCGCGAGACCAGGGAGATCATCCTTACCTATACTGTAAAGTACCCGAAAAACCAGAAGGTATTGCTTGAATAACAACCACTTGCAGAGTATCAACATAAAGGGTTATTAACAGCTGTTAATAACCCTTATTTTTTATTATTATAGTCCTAATATTCAATATCTTAATGCTGTTGATAACCATGTGCGTTTTTTGTTACTCCATTTATGGAATTATTAGCCCTGAAAACTTGACATCGGAGGTTTCAAGTATTATATTTGTAAAACCATGTGAGCGATAAAGGGTCGCTCTGAGGTAAGAAGGTTCTTTCGAATGGTTTAATTATCACTCTGAAATTACATCAGACGTCAGAGTCTCACGCTGAAGGATCACGGTCCTGAAGCGTCCGTCACAGGTGCAGGCTGAGAGGCCTTCCCATCCTGGCGGTCTGTCGGAGCAATCTTCAAGAGGTGTAACAGCCTGGAGAAGAAAGCAACACAAACGCAGTGCCCAAAGCTAATACGGCAGCGCAAGTGTCCGCACAGAGAGAGGGTCATCATGCCATCCAGACCGGCGAGGACAGGATGAAGATGATCCGGGCATGACAGCAGCTATCCCTTCGGGGAATGTCAGGCCTCAGGGGTTCATGGCCCCGCGCTTCATTCAACGCTACGTAAAACCGCAAGGCGAAGAAAGAGCTGAGATGAAGCACCGGAACGGGAAACCGGCAGTACGCCGCAAGGCTGACATCGACAGGTCCCGGAAAGGCAGGAGCAAATAGTGATGAACCGGCTACAATAACCGTAGCATGGCGACAGTGACGGTCATGGCTGTCACACGTCGGAATGGGAACTAATACGTACAGTATGGTTCCCATTCGTGTTTTATACCCCTGCCATAACAAAAAAAAGGGGCTTATCGCCCCCTGATTACTCCCCTCGGAGATTCCTTTATGAACTTAAGTATGTAGTCTCTTTCTGCCGTCGGGGCAAAAGTAGCCTCTATATACTCAATGGCCTGCGACCCGTTCTTGCCCATATTGTAATAGGCCCTGTATATCTCATGGAGCTCGCTTATCTTCTCCTTGCTGAACCCCCTGCGCTCCAGCCCCACGCTGTTTATCCCCATATATGACATCGGCTCCCTGTCAGCCTTGATGAAGGGGGGCACATCAAGCCTCACCTTCGAGCCCCCTCCTACCATTGCGTGAGCACCGACGCGGGCAAACTGGTGAGCCATGACCCCGCCTCCGAGGATAGCCCAGTCGCCTATCTCCACCTCACCGGCAACACCTGAATAGCTGACCATGATGACATGATCGCCGATAATTGAATCATGCGCCACATGGGTATAAGCCATCAACAGACAGTGGCTCCCGATAACGGTCTTACCCTTGGCACTGGTACCCCTGTTGAGCGTTGCAAACTCCCTGACAGTGGAGTGATCACCAATCTCCAGCGTCGTCTCTTCACCCATGAACTTCAGATCCTGCGGTATCGCAGATACTGACGCGCCGTTGAATATGCGGCAGTTCCTGCCGATACGTGCTCCGTCATAAATGACTGCACCGGAACCTATCCACGTTCCGTCACCAATGATGACGTCGCCATGAATACAGGCAAAAGGTTCAATAACCACTCCGATGCCAAGCTTTGCATGCGGATCAATATAAGCTAAAGGTGATTTCATATTTTGCTATTTATTCTTTACTACCTGAGCTGTCATCTCCCCCTCAGCCACAATCTTCTCGCCGACAAATGCCTGACAGTACATGATCACTATGCCTCTCCTTATGGGCTCAGTGAGATCACTCCTGACAATTATTGTATCTCCGGGTATTACCTTATGCTTGAACTTCAGCTTGTCAATCTTCAGGAAGTAAGTCGAATACTTTTCCGGCTCATCAACGTTGCTGAGCACAAGTATCCCTCCCACCTGCGCCATGGTCTCAACCAGGAGAACGCCCGGGAAGACATGCTCCTGCGGAAAGTGACCCTGGAAGAAGGCCTCATTGTATGTTGTGTTCTTCATCCCGATGATATGACTTTCGGTCAGCTCAAGTATACGGTCAACCATCAGGAACGGAAAACGGTGAGGCAGCAGCTTCTTCACCTGCTCAATATCCATGACCGAGGGCTTGGTTGTGTCAAGAAGAGGTATCTCCTTCTTTGTGGCCTGCCTCTTTATCTGCTGGCGTATCAGTCGTGCCATCCTGGTGTTGGCATAGTGACCCGGACGTGTGGCAACTACCTTGCCCTTGACGGGCTGGCCCACAAGGGCGAGATCGCCTATCAGGTCAAGGAGCTTGTGCCTTGCAGGCTCATTAGGGTACCGCAGTTTGGTGTTGTTAAGGATGCCTGCATGATGTTCGGTAATACCAGGCTTATTGAACATTTTGGCTATGCGGTCTATCTCCTCCTGCTCCACCTCCCGTTCAAGTATCACGATGGCGTTCTCAAGGTCACCCCCCTTGATGAGCCCCATCCTGAACAGGGGCTCAAGCTCATGGAAGAAGACAAAGGTGCGGCTGCGGCATACCTCCTTCTCGAAATCTTCAATATTGTCGAGTATGGCATACTGGTTGCCCAGTATCTTTGAATTATAGTCTATAAGTACATGTGCGCTGAAATGGTCATCCGGATAGATGATAAGGTCTACCCCATGCTCCTCGTCCGCGAAGGTGATCTTTTCCTTTATTACATAAAAATTGCGCTCCTCCTTTAGCTCGACGATGCCTGCCTCTTTTATCGCCTCGACGAACATGAATGAGCTTCCGCCCATAATAGGAGCCTCGGGAGCGTTGATTTCTATAAGTGCATTGTCGATGCGAAGACCGGCAAAAGCAGCCAGCACGTGTTCAATGGTTGCAACCGACGCTTCTCCCTGTACCAGTGTGGTGCCTCTTGACGTCTCGGTCACATTATCGGCTACGGCATCTATCAGTGGCCTTCCCGGAAGATCGGTGCGGCAGAATTTATAACCGTGGTTCGCCGGCGCAGGTTTGAAGGTAACGGTGACATCTATCCCGGTATGAAGTCCTTTCCCGTTGAGAGTCACATCCTTAGCCAGCGTCCTTTGTTTCTCACTCATAATTGTCACATTAAATTACGGTGCAAATAAATATAAAATTTTCCGAACGTCCCAACAGAAAACCCTACATCTGCGTGATGTTCAAATAATTTCCTTTGGAACGCGGTGGGGAACTATTTGCTTTTTAATGATTCAACCAGCTTCCCGAGTTCATCAACTTTCCTCCCGAGTTCAGGCAGCTTCCGGAAGTAGACAAGGCTCTTCATGTATTGCTTGCTCTCAAAAGCCGGGTATCCGAACAGGACACTGTTTTCTTCGGTAACCGATCCCATGATCCCTGACTGTGCCCCGATCTTTGTTCCGTCGGCTATTGTCAGATGTCCCGATATCCCCACCTGTCCGCCAATCATGCAATTCTTACCCACCTTTGACGAGCCCGCCACGCCGCACTGCGCAGCCATGACGGTGTTCTCCCCGATTTCCACATTATGACCAACCTGCAGCAGGTTGTCAAGTTTCACTCCCTGCCTTATGATGGTTGATCCCATCGTTGCGCGGTCAACGCAGGTGTTTGCCCCTATCTCCACGTGATCTTCCAGTATAACATTTCCTACCTGTGGTATCTTCATATAGCTGGCATCCGTTACCGGGGCAAAGCCGAACCCGTCAGCCCCTATGACCGCTCCGGCATGCAGAATGCAGTCGTTGCCGATCAAACACTTACGGTAGATCTTTACTCCAGGATGGAGGGTGCAGCTCTTGCCGATTGTGACGCTGTCACCAACGAATACATGGGGGTACAGGCTGCAACCGTCTCCTATCACAGCGTTATCTGACACATATGCATAAGCCCCGATATACACATCGCTGCCAATGACTGCCCCCGGCTCTATTACCGCGGTGGGGTGAATACCTTTCTTCGGCCTGGTCTGAGACTGCTCGTATATTGCCAGAAGCTGCGCCAGTGCCTGGTACGGATCCGCAACCCTGATGAGCGTCGTCCTGATCTCCTTTGAAGGGCTGAAGTCGTTTCTTACCAGCACGGCCGACGACCCGGTAGTATATATATAAGGTTCATATTTGGGATTGGCCAGGAAAGAGAGTGCCCCTTCATGACCCTCCTCGATCTTTGCGATAGTATTCAGTTTCGTCTCCGGATCACCGTCTACGGTCCCTTTCAGCAGCTGGGCCACCATTGAAGCTGTAAATTCCATATATATTTAATTTAATTATCCAGTATCTCCTTAGGATAACAGAGATAGTATTTGGTTATTTTTTCAGACAGCGTATCCTTGTCGAACAGGTCTGACACCGCTGTTATATCCTTTGTGGTCCCGTTCTTGAGACGTATGCGTACTTCCGGCGTTCCGGGGGCATAGGTCTGATTATAAACATCTCCTGTGTTAACATAGTAGCGGCACTCATCAGCTGTAAGATGCAGCATCTCCCGTGCCTTCTTCACTGTCTCAGCCACCTTCGCTTCGCTGAAGGGGCTGTTCTGCAGTTCAATGCCCAGCAGGTCCCTGTTTACAAAACGGCGGCAGAGGTCTGCCAGCACCCTGTCTTCTGATGACATCCAAACCTTTGTGGCAGCCATTATATCGCTCTCGTCAAGCATGGTGAAGTGGTGTATCAGGGCTGATCGCTCTGCATTGTTCTCAGGTATGGTTCCCGGCTCCAGGAAATATTCAAGGGCCGGGGTCGCAAACAGCTTCACTCCTCTTGCTGAGACCTCCCTGGCACGTATCAGCAGGCTCGTCAGGAGCTTCTCCGCCGATACCACTGTCCTGTGATTATATACCTGCCAGTACATCATCCTCCGTGCTATGAGAAACTTCTCCACCGAGTAAATACCCTTCTCATCCACCACAAGCCTGTCGTCGGCGACATTAAGCATCCTTATGATCCTGTCAGACCCCACCGACCCCTCGATCACTCCGGTGAAGAAGCTGTCGCGGCGCAGGTAATCCATCCTGTCCATATCCATCTGTCCGGTAATGAGATCGTGGAAGAAACGTCTCCGGCATGTACCGCTGAAGATAGCAATCGCATCGGTGAGACGGCCGTCATAACTCCTGTTAAGTTCCTCCATGATCAGAAGCGACATCTTCTCATGCGGCATGTTTTCGATTATAGAATGCTCAAGTGCGTGAGAGAACGGCCCGTGACCGATGTCATGAAGAAGAATCGCCACCAGAACTGCCTCCTCCTCCCTGTCTGTTATGCTGATCTCCTTTGACCTGAGAGTGTTTACCGCCAGGCTTGTCAGATACATTGCCCCCAGGCTGTGCTGGAAACGTGAATGTACGGCCCCGGGATAAACGTAGCTTGAGAGCCCCAGCTGCCGGATGTTGCGGAGCCGCTGAAACCACGGATGGCTGATAAGATCAAAAATGAAATCACCCGGCATACTTATGAATCCATATACCGGGTCATTGATGATCTTTTTCTTGTTGGTCAAAGAGTACTGGTTTAGTGTTCCCAAATTTATTAATTGTTTCCGAAATCTCTTCAGAAAAGCTTCACTTACAAGGTACTTATTAAAAATTCATCATTTTCTTTTTGTGAAATTTAAAAAAATGGTGTTATCTTTGCACCCGAATAGAAGGGTACGAATGGCCTAGGGGACAAAAGTCCCCTATTTTGTTATCAAAAAAAAGACCGTGATTACGAAGGAACATATCAGGAAGCTCGCTGAGACACACATTGCCGGCACCGGCATATTTCTGGTAGAGGTGAGGCTCAGCAGTACGGGACGCATCACAGTGCTCATCGACAGGCATGAGGGTGTGACCATTGACGACTGCTCTGCACTGAGCAGGTATATCCACAACGAGCTTGGCGAGGAAGCAGAAGACTATGAGCTCAATGTCTCGTCACCGGGACTTGACATGCCCCTGCTGGTCATTGAACAGTACCGGAAGAACGAGGGGCGGATGGTGGAAGTCATTGCCACTGACGGCACCAGGGAGTAGGTTGTTGAACCTGGATCCGGCAGTTGGCCTTGCC
>JALOMM010000059.1 GCA_025455535.1 Bacteroidales bacterium
GATGATGCCCACCCGCGTATGTCCATTATACGACTGCTCGGTCAACGCCCGGAAATACACCGACTGCGGCGACTGCGGTGAGCTGCCATGCAACACCTTTCGCCAGATGAAAGATCCAGCCACTACAGACCAGCAGCATCTTGAATCTCTTGGGCAGCGCGTTCACCGCCTCCGCGCTCCGCGCTAACCCCGTTAAACCATTCGCAAATCGCAAATTACATATCATGCTATGAAGCCTAAACCCATTTTTCTCTTCCTCGTCGCTGTGATGATCACCTCACAGATCATGAACGCTCAGTCATCCGGAAACGCTGTTGTCGATCAGCTGCTCGCAGCATGGTCACCGCGCAACTTCACCTCCGAGGCTGTAACCGACCAGCAGCTTGACCTTATACTGCAATGCGGCATCAAGGCACCTAGCGCACGAAACAACCAGCCATGGCGCTTCAGTCACAATGAAGGAGATTATCGGCAATGTCGTTCCGGGAAACGCACTTATACTTATCTCGGGTGTCGAATCAAAGGATGGGGGCACTCCTGACTTTGACTGCGGACTGGCCGCACAGAATATGTTTATCGCCGCCACTTCGCTCGGACTGGGTGCAAGAATCTACGGCGGACCGGCAGGTGCTGCCAACGCGAAGCGTGAGGCACTGCAGGTCCCGGCAGGATATAAGATCGTGGTGATCCTGAGGGTCGGTAACATCGATAAGAGTGTTGATGCCGTCTCGGCAGCATCGACAAGAAAGAAGGCTGACGAGATTGTCAACTACAGGAAGTAGGTTCACTCCCAATGGTCTGAAGGTCTGAAGGTCTGACGTCTGAGGGTCTGGGGTCATGCAATCATGCAATCCGTGCCCCTCTCCCTGCCTCAAAACAAAAGCGACAAACAGGTAAGCCCGCCATCCATCTTTCTGAATTCCGACATCTCAACCTCAATAATGTTGTACCCGAGATCTGCAATCTTCTTTCCTGATTGTGGAAATCCTCCCGGGATGAGCAGATAGTCATTGATCAGCAGGCAGTTGGCCGAGTAACTCTCATCATTATCCAATATTATCGTACTCGCCCCCTGGACCATCTCTGAAAAGACAGGGGTCGATATGAAGTTTCCTCTGCCGAGGTAGGCAATGTCGGACTTCAGGTGGAGACCATCCCTCACCTCTTTCTCTGAAGAGGTATAGCCATACCTGGCAAGGATGTCAGATAGCTGTCTTGCCCCTTCCCTGTTTGTCCTCCCGGAGATGCCAATGTAAAAGTGGCCTTCCACCCTGAGTACATCTCCGCCATCTAGAGTGCCTGGTTCTTCTATCATTACAGTCTCGAAATAACCAGATAATACCCGTGCAATCTCTTTCTCCTCGCCTCTCCGTGCCAGGGCACCAGGTCTTGTTATCACTGCCACGTCACGTGTGACGATCGCGGTGTCTTCCACAAAACAGCCATCGGGATATCTCTCATCCGCCTTAAGCACTGTCACTGCCAGTCCGCACCTTGCAAGCGCATCGCAGTATGCAGCATGCTGCCTGAGGGCCTTCTCGTAATCAGGCTTCCCAAGGTTTGACGTTGTGATACCTCCGGCGAAGTTCCTTCCCGGTCTGCGGACTATGGCCCTTGTGTGCATTTCCTGATTTTGAAGATTTTTGTCAAAGTAATGCATATTCACATAAAATAAAACAGTGGCCGGACCTCTTGTCATAACACGATTGAGCCATTGCCTGCTGCCTGCCAATTCGCAAATCGCAAATCGCAAATCGCAAATCCCCTCCGCCCCTGACCCTGAGCCTTCCGTTTCTGAAACTATTTTTGTACTTTCCCGTCGAAAAACATTCCAGATGAACAAGACCGCCCTCACCTTCCTGATTATACTTCTGACCTGCAGCCTCGAGCCTGCAGCGTCACAATGGATACCCTATGACGAGACTGCAGAACTGGCACAGAACGCCAGCCACCCATCACCCAAGATGCGTTACAGGCTGATACAGTCAAAACTGCTTGACAGGAATGAGATATTGGCAGCCGCCTCGGATCAGACAGTCGGCTTCACCGAGGAGGATTACCAGAGGCTCAAACCACTCATCCACGGGCAGGATATACCATCCATCCAGTCCCACATACGTTCCGGCGATCTCACCTATGAAAAGCTTACCCAGTGGTACCTCTACAGGATAGTCAAATATGAAAATGACAGGGACAAGACCCTGAATTGCATCATCGCCATTAACCCCGGGGCCGTCAGCGAGGCACGCATGAGAGACAGGGAAAGGTCCGCAGGTGATCACCCGATATATGGCATACCGGTGCTTCTGAAAGATAATATAGGCATGTCAGGCATGCCAACGACAGCCGGTGCCGCCGCCTTGACTGACAATCATACCGCTGATGCATTTATAGTAGAGCGACTGAAAGAAAAAGGAGCCATCATCCTTGGAAAGACAAACCTGAGCGAGTGGGCAAACTATCTCAGCTCGGCATGTCCAAACGGTTACAGCGCTGTCGGCGGACAGACACTCAATCCTTATGGCCGCAGGAAATTTGATACCGGCGGATCAAGCTCCGGCAGCGGCGCCTCGATGGCTGCCGGTTATGCAGCCGCCGCCGTGGGAACCGAGACATCAGGATCAATACTCTCACCCTCAAGCGCCAGCTCGGTCGTCGGGCTTAAGCCTACGGTAGGATTGCTGAGCCGTTCCGGCATCGTTCCGCTGTCAGGAACACTCGACACCCCCGGCCCCATGACCAGGACCGTTATTGATAATGCCATCCTCCTGTCTGCCATGTGCGGCGAAGACAGCACTGATGCAGTGACGAAAGACAATCCTAAGAACATCCTGTACTGGAAAGACCTCGGGAAATCAAGCCTGAAGGGTATGAGGTTTGGCGTCAATAAAAGCTTCCTCAGTGATTCTCTCTACAGGGTGACTGTCGGGCAGATCGTCTCCATGGGTGGCATAGCCATTGAGTTTGAACCTGAAAAGATTGTCCTCGAAAAATTCAGCACCTTGCTCAGTGCTGACATGAAGGCTGACCTGCCGGCATATCTTGACAGATATGCCTCTGATGATATAAAATACCGGACCGTGAATGAGATTGCAGCTTTCAACAGGGCAGACTCGCTTATCAGGATCCCTTACGGGCAGACAATCTTTGACGGGATGATAGCGCTGGAGATCAGCGATGAAGAGCTGCTCCTTCTAAGATCGAAACTGCACTCCGACGCAGTAGCCTATTTTGAAAAGCCTCTGACGGAGTATCAGCTTGATGCGATCCTGTCAGTTGCAAACCGCAACGCAGGCTTCGCTGCTGCTGCCAGGTATCCCTGCCTGACCGTCCCGATGGGTTACAGGGAGTCAGGCGAACCGGTCGGTATAACCTTTATTGCCAGGCCGTTCGAGGAAGAAAAGCTCCTGAGGATGGGATATGCCTTCGAACAGGCCGCAAAGCTCCGTCAGCCTCCTGCTGAGTACAGGTAGCCACGAAGGATCCAAAGGGGTGGAAGGGCACCGACATTGCATCATGAACGAGAAGCCAGGACCAGGGTAAGTGAGTCACCGGAATCAGAAACATTATCACCGGAAAATTGTTTTATATAAAATATGCGACACTACTAAAACCTGAAGATATGCAGACTATTCTCGGTGCAGGTGGAACTATAGGAAAACTTCTTGCTAAGGAACTACTCTCCTATACTGACAAAATCCGGCTTGTGAGCCGTAACCCCGTTAAGGTAAACGAAACCGATGAGCTCTTTCCGGCTGATCTGTCACAGACAGGTGCTGTCGACAAGGCTGTCGAAGGCTCTGACGTGGTTTACCTGGTGGTGGGATTTGAATACAAGGCAAAGGTGTGGGAAGAGAAGTGGCCTGCGCTGATGCGTGATACCATTGAGGCGTGCATAAGGCACAACGCGAAGCTGGTCTTCTTCGACAATGTTTACATGTACGACAGGAACGCTATACAGCATATGACCGAGGAGTCGCCGCTGAATCCCTCAAGCCGCAAGGGGGCAGTGAGATTGCGTGTTTCGGAGATGCTGCTCGATGCCGAAAGCAAAGGAATGATCTCCGCTCTCATAGCACGCTCAGCCGATTTCTACGGACCGGATAACAACAACAACTTCATCACCCAGATGGTAATGAAGAACCTTAAGCATGGAAAGAAGGCAATGTGGTTCGTCGGACCGGATATAAAACACTCTTTCACATATACCCCTGACGCAGCCCGGGCTACGGCTCTTCTCGGCAACACCCCTGATGCCTACGGACAGGTGTGGCATCTCCCCACCGACAGCAGAAGCATCACCGGCAGGGAGATAATAACAATGATAGCCAGGGATTTTGGGGCTAAACCAGAGATCTCCGTCCTTCCGAAGTGGATGCTTCTTCCGCTCGGCATATTCATTCCGGTCATGAGAGAGATGCCTGAGATGATGTATCAGTATGACCGCGACTATTTCTTCGACTCCTCAAAATTCACCCGTCGATTCGGCAGCACCGCCACCCCTTATGAAGAAGGGGTCAAGGTTACCTGCTCATCCTTCAGGGTTTAGTCCCGGAGACACTTCGTCCTGTCGCCCCATCGCTCCCTCGCTGAGTCACCCCCCGCACCCTGCACCCCACCTACGCCACCCTTCGACTGGCTCAGGGACCGGCTTCGGCGGGCAAGCCTGCACCCTGCACCTGGCACCTTTTTTAACTTATTTCTCCTGAATACAGAATTTTTCCCTCCCCCGTCCGTTAACCAAGTAAAGTCTGATCTTTTCATAGTTAAAAACCGGGGAAAATGAATAAAATAAGCTTCAAACACATGCTGCTGATCACGGTATTCTCTATTGCAGTCATCAATGCAGCAGGACAGACGACAATGCCAAAAGAGCTTTCAACAGGCACCGTTGAGGAACAGATTAAGTATCTGGAGAGCAAAACAAGAATATACGAGAATTACCGGGCCATAAGGGAAGATATGTACCAGAAGCTCAACAGGAATATTATTGATTCTATCAATGCAGAAAAAAATCGTATTGCCGGATTTAAGAACCTTACCGCTGATTTAAACAGCAAAACCGATTCACTCAAAACCTTGCTTGACGAAACCAGGGTGAATCTGGAGGTGGCAACCACAACAAAAAACAGTATCAGTGTGCTTGGTGTTGAGCTGAATAAAAACGTTTACAATACCTTCATGTGGACTGTCATTGGAATATTGGCTATTCTGCTGGCATTAGGATTTCTGGTCTTTAAAAGGAACCTGGTCGTCCTCCGCAGAACCGAGAAAGATCTGAAAGAGCTTAAAGATGAATTTGCAGCATACAGACAGACTACCAGGCTCGCCCGTGAAAAAGCGGAGATGGATCACTTCAACGCCATAAAGAAACTGAAGGGTCAATGACTGTCGCCCACTAGCCCTGTAGCAAAGTCCCTGACTGAATTAATCAGTGAGAGTTCTCAGTAACCGGTAAAGCCATTTTGGAGCAGAATTCTGAATCAACAGGAAGATGAAAATGTCCAGCAGGGCTATAAGGGTTATTGCAGCAGCAGGCTTGACCACCGTGACAATAGTCCTTTCAGCGCAGAAAGGAATTGACACAGAAACCCCCTTTGGCAGCGGACAGGACAGCATAAGATGCCGGCAAAACACCCTTGCCTGTTCAGGGTTTTTTGAAACCCGGGAGTACGATTCGGCAATGTACTACTGGAGACAGGTGTTCAATGAATGCCCCGCCTCATCAGAAGATGTTTATGTCATGGGTGAGGAGCTGTACAGGGAGCTCTTAAGCACGACAGGCGATTCTGCCTATATCGATTCCGTGATCATGGTCATGTCACTGCGCACATTTTATTTTGACAACAAACCTTCCAATGATCTTGCCATATCACTCTTTCTCTCTGAACACGGAGGCAACAACTCATTCTACACTGATCTGCGCTATAATCTGTTAAAAGAGGTGGCCGACAGCTTCCCCGGCTTCATGGACCAGAACCATACCGTTCTCCTGGTTGAAGCGGCCGTGAATTCTTATTCTGCAGGTATGATCGATACTACGGAGGTGCTGGCCGCATATTTGAAAGCTTACGAAATAATTGACAATCAACTGAAGGTAACCCCTGATGACTCCCGCTATATAGATGCTGCCGTCCGGATAGAGTCATTATACAGGGCCAGCGGGGCGATGACATGCGGCAGCATCGAGGCAATTTACTCGCAGAAGGTTGATGAGGATATCCGTAATACTGCCCTGCTGAATGAGGTATTTAACCTGCTCAAGGAAAAGGGATGTACCGGCTCAGATTTTTACTACAGGATGGCTGTCAAGCTCTTTGCCGGTAACCGCACTGCTGAGAATGCCGTCAGGCTGGCCGAGCTGAACCTGGCCCGTAATAACATCGAAAAGGCTGAAGGGTATTTCTCCCAGGCTTACAGTATCGATACGAGCAGGCTGGTAAGGTCTGATGTCCTGACCAGGATTGCGGCCATGGAGCTGGCGCTCGGAAAGAAACAGGAGGCACGTGACCGCGGCGAACATGCATACGAGCTCAACAACATGAACGGAAAGGCGGTCTTCATCATCGCAGAGGCTTATGCCGGAAGCAACATAGGTGATGCCTTCGCTAACCACGCGGTATACTGGGTGGTGGTCGACTATCTCAATACAGCCAAAAGCATTGATCCCTCCCTCACCGCAGCGGCAAACGAAAAGATAAGGGAATACTCAAAGCTCTTCCCGACAAGGGAAGAAGGTTTCTACCATGGCATAACTGACGAAGGAATAGTATACCGCGTCGGTGGCTGGATAGGTGAAGTAACGAGAGTCAGGTTCAGAAAAGAGTAACCTGCTGTACGATTCTTTGTCTGAAGGTCTTGACGCTGCGCTGTCTTAGGGTCTGTGACCGAAGACCGATCACCAATCACCAATGGCAAATCGCAAATCGCAAGTCGCAAATCGCAAGTCGCAAATCGCAAATCGCAAATCGCAAATCGCAAATCTCAGATCGCAGATTCTCCCCGTCAAAATATCTGCCTGATGATTTATTATGAAACAAATTTGTTTCAAACATAAATGTTACATATATTTGTATCATAAAGTGAATATCATCATGGAAACACCATTTGTTTTTGGTCGGATTGCCAAAAATGAGAACTTCACAGACAGGGAAACAGAGACAGAACGCCTGGTCAAAAACTTTAACTCTCTGATTAATACAATAATAATATCTCCCCGGAGATGGGGAAAAAGCTCCCTGGTGGCGAAGGCAGCTGAGGCAGCATGCTCGGTCAACGGCTCTCTGAGGATCTCCTTCATCGATCTCTTCAGCGTGCGCAATGAAGAGCAGTTTTATGCGAACCTGGCTTACTCTGTACTAAAGGCTACCTCCTCAAGGTGGGAGGAAGCTGTGGACTCTGCAAAGCGTTTCTTCAGCCATCTGGTCCCGAAGATTATCCTCAACGCTGACCTGAGCAATGAATTCTCCCTTAGTTTTGACTGGAAGGACGTCAGGCAGAATCCTGATGAGATTCTTGACCTGGCAGAGAAGATCGCAGCAGAAAAGGGGCTGAAAATTGTCGTTTGCATCGATGAGTTCCAGAATATAGCAGGCTTTGACAATCCCCAGTTTTTTCAGAAGCGTCTGCGGTCACACTGGCAGCAACATCAGAATGTCTCATATTGCCTTTACGGCAGCAAGAGGCATATGATGCTCGATGTTTTTACCGACCCCTCAATGCCCTTCTATAAGTTCGGTGACATAATCTTTCTGGAAAAGATAGATACAAGGTCGCTGATTGATTTTATCCGCGAGAGATTCTCAGCAACCGGAAAGGCCATTTCGGAGCACGATGCTGAACTAATTGTCAGGCTGGCTGACAACCATCCTTACTACGTGCAGCAGTTGTCGCAACAAGTATGGCTGAGGACGACAGTTACCTGCGATGATTCCATTATCCGCCAGGCACACACATCCCTCGTTGAGCAGTTGAGTCTTCTGTTTGCAACTATCACTGAGACACTTACTGCGAACCAGGTCAACTTCCTGAAGGCTCTGGTGGCGGGGGAGACAGCACTTTCGTCATATGATGTACTTTCAAGGTACAGTCTGGTATCATCTGCCAATGTCACAAGGTCACGCAGTGCTCTTATTGAAAAGGATATCCTTGACAGTGTGGCAGGTAAAATTTCATTTCAGGATCCGATGTACCTGTTCTGGCTTGAGAAGAGCTTCTTCTCTTCGCACTCATAATCCTTCGCTGTCTTACGGTCTTCAGTCTTC
>JALOMM010000060.1 GCA_025455535.1 Bacteroidales bacterium
GTCGCACAGATGGAATTCATTGAGCCGATATTATATATAGGAATAGCACAGTCATTCTTTGCAGGTCTCCTGATAGCCACCAGGAGGCCTTTTACAACTGCCAACCGGATAATGACGGCATGGGTCTTTCTCTTCTGCATTGAGATGATATCTGCACTGATAAATCAGACGGTCCTTGAAATGTACTCCTTCCCGTTCATTTCATTTACCTACGGACCACTGCTTTATCTCTACGTCAGGCACAGCACTAACCCGTCGCTGAAATATCAGCCCTGGCACACCCTTCATTTTATTCCCTTTTTCGTCTTTTTTGCCGTTTCGGTAATTTTTCGCAACAGATCGTTCTTCGATGACCTGAGCGGATTCTTTGTAATTGACAGATTCACCCCTCTCAGGATTGCTTACGGCGTATGTTTCTTCCTTTCAGTGACTGTTTACAGCATCCTTTCATTCATCCGGATACGCCGTCACCAGGTGCATCTCCGCGATATTGTCTCATACACCTCGGATAAACTCACGCTGAACTGGATGAAGATCCTTTCAATAACATTCTATGTGGGGTATGTGGTTGTCTTTATTCTCGGCGGGATTGACATCATAGCAGGACTCGTGCCATTCGACCCCTACATCCTTACTTTTGTCTTTATAGCCTTTTTCTCATTCGCATACAGTTTTTATGCCATCCGCCAGCCTGAAATTCTTGATTATCCTCTTTCTGCTGCAAGGGAGGAGAATGATAACGGAACCCCGGCAGAAGCAGAAAAATATGCAAAAAGCGGCCTGAGGAAAGAGCAGGCTGAGGAATACCTTACAAAGCTGCTGACTATTATGGACGAAGAAAAGCCATACCTTGACGGAGATATGACTATTCATCATCTTTCACAAAAAACCGGCATACCCCGTCATTACATAACCGAGGTTCTGAACGAAAAACACGGACGGAACTTTTTTACGTTCGTCAATGAGTACAGGGTTAGGGAAGTTATCAGCCGGATCAATGATCCGAGGTATCAGCATTATACTATTCTTGCCATTGCCTTTGATGCCGGATTCAATTCAAAATCAACCTTTAACTCCATCTTCAAGGCTTATACCGGCAAAACGCCGAGTGAATACAGGAGCGAGCTAACCAGGCCAACGGAGAAGGTGTGATCCGAGCGGCTGAAACAACCTTTGCCCTCTGATACTGTCTGACCCGCATGGTCAGGTCGCCTGGTGAATTATTCATGACGACCTTTGCTTAAAAGCATTGAATCATGAAGCGAAGGTCAGGCTTGTTGTTGATATTGTATCTGGTCCCGTTAGCTCTCTATTCTCAGGAAAAAACCCTTACTCCCGGCGGCTTTGTCAGGGGAGGTATTTTTTTAAGTGCCGGTGATTATGAGCATGATGTAAATGCGGCTTTTGGCGATGCCGCACTGACGCTTACAGCAACCGATAACCTAAGCTTTAAGGGTTTTACCGACGTGAGGGTCCGCCTGGGACAGCAGTTCGGGGAAAATGTGAATTCATTCACCCTCCGTGAGGCCTGGGGGATGTACTACAACAAATACATGAGTATTTCCGCTGGACAGAAGATCATCAAGTGGGGAAAAACCGACATGTTCACCCCGCTGTCCCGGTTCTGCCCTGTTGATTATACGTTGCGAAGTCCTGATTTTGAGGATGCCGAGCTTGGTAATATCCTCGGAGTGCTTACCCTCACCCCTGCCCCCTTTTTCAAGCTTTCGGCAGTAGCAGCTCCGTTCTGGAATCCGTCAATTTTGATTATCAAACCGATACCATTGCCTTCGAATATGCAGGTGGAACTGCCTGAAGGATTCAAATCAGGGAACGGATTTTACTCCTACGGATTCAGGGGTGACTTCACACTAAGGGGTTTTGACGCAGGGCTGCAATGGTATCATGGTCCTGACCTGATGCCGGGATTGACCATGGTAAGCGCCGATTACACCAATCCCCTTGAACCGGCCATCGCGGTTGAAGGTGTCCCATACATAATAAACAGTGCCGGTTTTGACTTTGAAACTGTGATATCGCCATTTATCCTCCGGGGAACCCTGGCTTACACTAAACCTGAACAGGAAAAAGCCGGGAATGAGGAAGTCCCGTTCCCTCAGGTTGAATGGGTTGCAGGGCTCGACTGGACTCCCGGTGCATTAAGGGTTACCGCCGAATATGCAGGCAAAAAAGTGCTGGATTTCTATGAAGCTCCGTATGATCCTCTCATTGGCACCACACTCAACATGGAAGAGCTGATGGAGCTTTTCAGCACCCCCGGGTTTGACCCTGTTGAGTTTACCAGATCACAGATTGAAGCATTCAACAGGCTGTATAACAACCAGTTATTTGAGTATTACCATTCTGCCGGATTGAGAGTTGAGGCTGAGCTCTTCTATGGCAGGCTTATTCCTTCATTAACAACTGTTTACAATTTTACTTCCAGAGACCTGATGCTTCGTCCGGCAGTCAGATACAAACCTGCGGACAGTGTGACACTCACCGTTGGGTATGAACATTATACGGGAACTGAAGGAGGTCTTTACGACATTATTGATGATTTCATGAAAGCGGCATTCTTCTCACTAAGGATAGATTTTTAAACCATGACTGACTTTATAATTAAATATAAGTGGGCGATAATAGCAGTATCATTTGCTCTGGCAGCAGGTCTGGGCATCCTGATACCCTCTACCGGGACTGACCCTGACATCAGGAATTATATTCCCCGTACCATGCCTTCGCGGGTGACGAATGACTCGATTGAGCAGGAGTTTGGGGTCCAGGATATGATCATTGTGCTCTTTACTGACAGTTCCATTCTGGTTCCGGGTGACCTCAGGCAGGTCAAGGAAGTTGACAGGGCTATGTCAAGAATGGAGGGAATTGGGACGATCAACTCCATTTATACAGCTCGGAAGATCGAGGGCAGAGATGGGATGATGGTAGTTGATCCCCTCATCGGCAGGATCCCGGAAACGCCTGAAGATTTCTTAACTCTTAAGAATGATATCCTGGCTAACCAGTTTGCCCGGGACATTGTTGTTTCATCAGATATGACCGCAGCGGCGATCACCGGTACCATCAGTTCAGCAGAGCCGGAGTATGAGACCCTCAACAAGGTTGATTCTGTCATTGCGGCTCAGCAGGGTGATGCGCTGATTCTGACGGGCGGACTGCCATATATAAGACAGTTCATTATCAAGGATGTGAACCAGGATGCCATGATCCTGATTCCCATTGCCCTTATAATCATGCTGGTGGTTCTTAAGCTTTCGCTCGGTAACTGGAGAAGCGTTTTCATACCCTTTACAGTGGTTATACTTTCGACAGCTGTGACCATGGGCATGATCCCGTTGCTCGGATGGAAGTTTTCAATCATTATGTGCCTTGCCCCCATCATACTTATCTCGGTGGCGAACAATTACGGTATATATCTGGTTGTCAGGCAACAGGAGATTTCAAAATCTGACCTGCCGGTGACCGCGAAAGAGATGATCAGGTCAATTACCGGCTCGCTGAATATGCCCATACTGTTCAGCGGACTGACCACCATTGCCGGGCTGCTGGGCCTACTGACACATTCAATCATTCCTGCAAGGCAGGTCGGCATACTTGCGGCTGCGGGTGTAAGCCTGGCCCTGTCAATGAGCCTGTTATTGATTCCTGCACTCATATACTTTCAGCACACCCACAGCAGAAAACTCCGGCCGGTACGGGCAGTAAAGAACGACCTGATCAGCCGTGCCCTCGAAGGGATTTCTTCTATAGTCATCAGGCGCCCCGGAAGAGTGCTGATGGTATCGTTGGTGGTGACCCTCCTTCTGGGTACCGGCATAGGCTTCCTGCGAATTGACACCAACCAGGAAAATTTCTTTCCCCATAAACACCCTGTCAGAAAAGCCTCGGAAATTATCAATTCGAAATTCGGCGGTTCGCAGACCATATCGGTGATGATCAGCGGTGACATCAAGGACCCTCTCCTGATGCAGAAGATCGATGATCTTACACAGCACCTGAAGGGTTCGGAGGGGGTCGGCGGCGTCTTTTCCATTTCAGATGTTGTGAGAGAGATGAGCAAGGCGCTGTATGAGCCCACTGAACCTGAATATGACAGGATACCCTCATCAGCAGAGGCTATTGCGCAGATGTTCGAACTATATAACATGAGTGGAAATCCGGACGATTTCAAACAGCTGATGAACTTTGAAAATACAAAGGCCCACATCCTGGTCCGTCTGTCAAGACCCGACAATGATATTGTCAGGGACCTCAGGGATGATATAAAGGTCTTTGCCGCAGCTTTCCCGGCTACAGTGACCGTAGGCGGTTATGCAATCATTATGACTGAGTTTGCCCGGAAGATCATCAATGGTCAGGTATCGTCGCTGATATTTGCCCTTATTGTGGTTATGATACTTCTGGCGATTATTTTCCGGTCATTCAAGGGAGGCCTGATCGGATCAATCCCTCTCGGCGCTTCAATTATCATTCAGTTTGGTGTAATGGGAATCACAGGTGTTGCCATCGATGCAGCAACTGCCCTCCTCTCCTCGATTATGATCGGCGTCGGGGTTGACTTCACCATCCAGTTCCTGTGGAGATACAAGCTTGAACTCGGAAAAGGGGGCACTCACCGGGAGGCCATTTCCACCACCTACAGGACAACTGCACGAAGCATCGTTATTAATGGCCTGAGCGTTATGGCCGGTTTCTCTGCAACCTTCCTTTCAGGATTTCTGTCGATAAGGTTTTTCGGTTATCTGACGTTGCTGGCCATAGGTTCGTGCCTTATTTATGCAATTATAGTGATGCCGGCATTCATGCTATACTTCAAACCGGCCTTCATTGAGGCAAAACTGAAACGATTAAATAATAACAAGGAAAATAATGAAAAAGATGTTATTCCTATTGTCAGCGGTATTGGTTCTGTCACTGCAGGCCACGCTGGCTCAGCTGTCAGATCCCGTGCAACTGATGGAACGCAGCCGTGACCTGACCATGTCAGGGAACCTTCAGTCAACCATAGTGCTGACAATTACAGAGAAGAACGGTTCAACGAGAACGCGCAAGTTGACCATGCAGGCAAAGACAGCAGGAGGCACCGAGAAGAGGATGATAAAGTTCCTTGATCCGGCCGACGTAAGGGGAACTGCCATGCTTATTGTAGACAATGAGGAGACGCAGGATGATATGTGGATCTATCTGCCCGCACTTAAAAAGACAAGACGGATTGTGTCTACAGAAAAGGGAAAGAGCTTCATGAGTTCCGAATTCTCAAACGCTGACATGACCTCTGCCGCACTCTCTGATTTTAAAATAAGTCATATGCCTGAGTCAGGCAAGAACGACACATGGCTGATAGAAAGCGTCCCCGTCAGTGAAGACAAGGGAGATGAGTACGGCTATTCAAGAAAGATCACCTGGCTTGACAAAAAGGATCTTAAGGTCAGGAAGATTGAGTTCTTCAATTTTGACGGTGAATTGTTCAAAACGATAGACATCATTTCCACCCTGCCGATTGCCGGAAAGGAGGGATATATTATGACAGAAATGTATGTCATGAATCATAATAACGGCCGGAGTTCAAGAATAAAGTTCGACGAAATAAACACGGCGTCGGTTATCCCCGATAATACATTTACAGTCGAAGCACTGGAGCGATAAAATAGGATCTATAAATCAGATATACAGATATATATCAATTATGCGAATAGGGGTCCAAAATTAATTTAGACCCCTATTCGCAGGTTGAATATTTTATGAAATCGATATAATATGAGCTTACCCTATCGGACTATTTTAACCCGTGAATTCCGGAGTAAATTGCATCAAGCAGGCCGCCTCCGGGAGTGTCACCGCTGAGTTCCCAGAACATTATACCGCCTAGTCCCCTTGATTTTACATATTCTCCCTTCAGCCTCGCCGAGACTGTATCGTCATATGTAATCAGGATGCTGTCAGTGGCATTGTAGAGCCAGGGAGCCATGGCAACAGTATCCCAGTATCTGACGAACCCGTTCTTGTCCTCATATGATTCGCGCAGGGCAAAATAGCGTCCAAAGCCGTCCCATGGTCCCCTGTTGCGCTGGTACATACCGTTGTTTTCGGGGGGTACGCCCACCCAACCCTTGCCGTAGAAGGCAGCGCCAATGACAAGCTGCGCCGGATCAACCCCTTTTTCAATGCAAAACTCAACTATCTCCTGGGCAGACCAGGGTATTGTAGTGTCGGTTGCTGCACGCATGAACTCCGCTGCCGGGCTGTCACCCATGTCCTCTATCCTGACTACTCCGAGATTGGTGTGATGCGAGGTGAACCTGTCACCTCCTCCTGAAAGATCATAAGTCATGAGGTTCATGTAATCAGCATATTGCATTACCTTGTCCAATTCAATATGATCAAAGAACCTCTGCCAGCCCGCAGCGGCAAATGTCAGGACCTGGTCTCGTCCTATTTTGTCCATCGCTTTCCTCAGGTCATGCATCAAAGCAGTAAAATTTTCCTTGTCCTGCGGACCGTAAGGGTTACCGGCACCCGGAAGACCGGGATACTCCCAGTCAATATCCAGCCCGTCGAGGTTGTATTTCTTTATTAAGGTGACAACGCTCCCGACAAATTGTTTTCTTGTCTCTTCGGTGGCGGCCATCTCTGAAAAGCCTTCCGATCCACCCCATCCCCCACAGGCCACCATAACTTTCAGGTCAGGGTATTTTTCCTTCTGGGCAGAGAGTTTTTCAAGCAGTACGCCCCTCGCCTCATTTCTGAATTTCATTTGATTGTCATGAACTTCCGTGAAGCTGAAGATAATATGGGTAAGCTTGTCAAGCTGAAGGGTGTCAGGGTCGAAGTCATCTCCGCGCGGCATAAAATATGCCATTATCTGAGGTCCCTCCAGGGGCTTGCTCTTCCCTGCATCGCAGCCGGTTGCTATGGCTGCAATCAGGAAAACCAACATCAAAAGCAAGGTTTTCATAAGGATCTGAATTTTAGTAATTAATATCTGGAATCTGTCAGTCCGGTGCAGATGTTATAATGGCTGCACCACCAGATTCTTCCACTGAACCTTTATACCCCCTCCGTCATGGATCTGGAGGGCGATACGGCCGTTGGCCTTGCCGATTTTCGGATCGCTGAGATGTGTCATCTCTTCTCCGTTGAGCCAGGTTGTCACCTCATCTCCTACAGCCTTGATCCTCATGGTGTTCCATTCACCGACTTTCAGTATCTCCTCCTTTTCGTCGGGGATCTGGTTCAGCCATCCTCTTCCGTACGATTCGTAGATGCCACCTGAATCGTGGTCTTTGGGAGCCACTTCCACCTGCCAGCCTGACACCTTTGTCCCTTCAACCATGGACCGGAAGAAAATCCCGCTGTTGCCGTCAGATATCTGTCTGAAGTCAACCGAGAGGTCGAAATCCTTATAATACATGTCAGTAGCCAGGTAACCGTATTGTTTGTCAGGGCCGCTCTCACAAACCAGCAGTCCGTCTTCAACGAACCATTTCTCCGTTCCGTAGGCAATCCACCCCGTCAGGTCAACTCCGTTGAAGAGGTTTACTGCAGCTCTTTCCTTCTCCGGCAGTTCTCTGATCTTCATATTCCTGAACCAGGCCTTGCTGCCATGATCCTGCAGGCTTATATGACCGGTGGCCGATAAACCGTATTCCGGAGCGTTCATCCATTTGCCGCTGTTCTTCAGCGCAAACCATTCAGGTGTCCAGGCTTCAAACTCAAGCAGCTTCTCTCCGTTAAGCCAGTATTCCACATGACCGTTGTCAAACAGGATTCTCGACGTGTTCCACTCGCCCGCAGGGTTCAGTTTCTTTTTTGCAGGGTCAGGCAGGTACATTGCATAATCGGCTCCCGCCTTCTGCCATTCTTCAAGAGGAT
>JALOMM010000248.1 GCA_025455535.1 Bacteroidales bacterium
CGCACCGCTGAGAATGTAAAGATCGGCCTCTTCTGGCTGGGTGGAGTGAACACCTCAAAATACCAGCAAAGCATTTCAAAGAGTCTTACCCTCCCGGCGCTGCACAGCGAGTTCTTTTATCCTGACTTCCGCCCGGCCTATATTACCGGCGCAAGCGCCATGAGCAGGGCAATAATAGACCTGCTGCAGGCAAAATGATCAGATACCAACAAGATCGAGCACACCGTTTATGAATGCAAGCGGATGTGCCGGGTTTCCCGGTACGTAGAGATCAACAGTGTGCTCACTGATGAATTTCCTGTTCAACGCCCGGCTGCCGGCAAAGAGTCCTCCGCTGATTGCATCCGTACCTGCAAGAATGATAATCTTCGGATCCGGTATGGCATCATAAGTCATCGTGAGGGCTTCAGCCATGTTCTCTGATACCGGACCTGTAATGACAATACCGTCAGCGTGACGCGGTGATGCCACGAACTCTATGCCGAAGCGTCCCATATCAAAGTTTACGTTCCCTGCCGCCGTCAGCTCCATCTCACAGGAATTGTCGCCCGCAGCAGATACCTCCCTGAGCTTAAGGGCCTTGCTGAAGAGATGCCTTATCTCTCTCCTGACAGCACTGTCGCGCAGTCTGATCTGACCCGTCTGACCCGGCCTGACTATCAGATCTTCCCTGATGTTAGCTGCGATACGGTAATCGTTGGTAAATGAGATCCGGTGTGAGAGCATCAGTGCACACTCATTGCAGAAGAGGCACTTTCCCATGTCAATGGCGCCGCAACGGGCGTCAATTGCCCCTGCAGGGCACATGGCCGATACCTCTTTTATCTCGTCGCCGGTGATATCACCTGAGATGACCGGTCTTCCCCTGAATTTTTCCGAAACGGGCCTGTTGCGAAGGTCACTTATATACTGCCTGCCATGGTCTGAGAGAACTTTTAATTCGTTGAGCATATCAGATCTGACTTTTAATTGGTTTTGTAATTACAGGTCATGACCACAGTATGACAGGTTAAAGCTCTTGTTGCACAGAGGGAAGTCCGATATCTCCGCCCCTCTTACTGCCAGTGCCAGCATGGTCCAGTTATGTAACGAAGGGTCTTTTATCCTTGCGGCCAGTACTTCGCCCTTTTCATCAGTGAGGATGCAGTGCGAGATCTCACCCCTCCATCCTTCTGTAAGACTGACAGCCAGGGTATCAGGGCTGAATTTCATGCGATAATCAGGTTTTGGGCTTACCTCTGATCCCGGCTCCCCGAACCGGTCAAGCAGGTTCATTATCACACTGAACGAGAGGTCAACCTCAAGCTTTCTCATATAACCCCGCGCAAGGACATCTCCCGTCTCAAGGCTTGAAGGGCTGTATTGCATCGCTGTGTATGCCTGAAACGGATGAGAGGCTCTGACATCGCGCTTCATCCCTGACGCTCTTGCGGCCACCCCGACAGCTCCGGCATTGCGGGCCTGCAAAACTGATACTGCTCCGGTATTTTAAAACCTTGATAGTATGCCGGAGTTATTGTACACAAGATCAGTCACATTTCTATATCTTCTTATCACATCATTGAGTTTCTCCCGGATATTACCGGCCATTTCAACGGATAGGGGGAAGTTTGTTCCTCCCGGTCTTACCAGCCCCTTTCCGAATCGGTTGCCGCACCAATCCTGCGTTGTATTTATAACTATTGTCCTCAGTGCCTCGCATGCCGCCTGTCCCAGCTGGTAACCCACATCACCGCATAATGCAGCGGTGTCACCTATGTGAACGGCTATCCGCTCCATCTCAAGGGCAATGATCCTTTCGGCCTGAAGTTTTGAGGGAGGGATAAAACTGCCGAGAGCCTCTGCTGCCTGGGAGAATGCGAGAGAATGGCCTACTGCAGTATCACCTGCAATGGATTCTGAAAGGAGCGCCCGATGCAGCATATTCCTGTTCTCCGTGAAAAGCCGCAAAATGCCCCTGTGCTGATAACCGAGCTGTATCTCTAGATGGAGGACATTCTCACCGTGACAGATGAACCTGAAGTGGCCTGATTCGATGACACCTGCATGAACAGGACCAACTCCTACCTCATGAAGCTCCTCACTCTCTATACTGTAAAAAGGATAGGTGCTTATCGCGGCATTTTTATCAGCTCTTTCAGACGGATATCTTAAAGGTTTCAGCCACGGATGTCCTGTAAACAATATACCCTTCTCTTCAAAAATCTCCCTTTCAAATATGTGCATCGGATAATGGTGGGCAGTCAGGGAAGCCAGCGACTTCAGGTCCTTTTCCTGGACATGAGAATAGATATAAACTGTATGTGTGTCATCGCCGGCGATGAGAATGAAGAATCTTATCTTGCCGCCGGTGAGTACTGTGAAATAGTCTGCAACGTGATGCTCTTTCTTCCTGAGCATAGCAATGGTCTGCTCAGTAAACGCGTCGTACTCCAGAACAGGAATATCATTTACATTGACAGCACCCGGATTATTTTTCAATCTGAAGAATTCCATTCCGCACGGCTATTTCATGTTCAGTATTGATATCGTACGGCTATTTCATGTTCAGTATTGATATTGACATCGGTCCTGTTCCGGAGACATCTGAAAAGAGTCCGTTAATGAATTCAGGGATATAGAGGCATGCTGCCACCGCCAGTCCGAACAGAATATACTGGCTTACATAGTCTGTCCTCATCACCTTGTGCTGACGGTTGTAAGATGCCGCAGGCTCTCCTGAAATCACATGGAGGCTTTTGTTGAAGATGCCGTAGAATATCAGGGTAAGAAGTGTGGCTACGGCAAGGAACAGGAGCCAGTGATCAGACCCCATCTCCCTGAAGAGCATAAACTCACTGACAAATAGTCCTGACGGGGGTATTGCAGTGATCAGGAGGACACCAATGATCAGTATCAGGGCGCCTGCAGGATTAAGTGCCATATAGCCTGCTGCTTTCGAGAGTTTATATGATCTGAG
>JALOMM010000061.1 GCA_025455535.1 Bacteroidales bacterium
ACATAATTGTTCTGGTCACGGTTAAGACGGTTGTTGTAATTGTTGCGGCACTGATCAGAGCAGAATTTTTTATCAGACCGGCCGAGAAGTTTAGCTCCGCAGTCAAGACATACTCTTTCCACAGCGTAATGTTTTGATAAAGATAGAAAAAAACGTTTACAAACGGATATAAACGACTGCAAAATGAATAGAAATGGTTAATAACCGGATGTACTGAAAGGGCCGTTGCACCTTTGTATCGTAAACTTATTATTAACCTTAAATCAGAAGATCATGAATGCAATGAGAAACAGGGTACAGCTGATCGGAAGACTTGGTCAGGACCCGGAAGTAAAAACGCTTGAAAGCGGAAAGAAAGTAACAAACTTCACAATGGCTACCAATGAGACCTACAAGGGTGCCGATGGTAACAAGACTGAGGAGACCACGTGGCATAACATTGTAGCCTGGAACGGTCTTGCCGAGATCTCCTCAAAATACCTGAAAAAGGGTAAGGAGGTATGTATCGAGGGGCGGATAAGCTATCGCACCTACACAGACAAGAACGGTGTACCTAAGAGTGTCACGGAGATAGTGGCATCAGACCTGGTTCTTCTCAGCGCAGGGGGTGTTGCCAGGGCTGAATTACCCGCAGAAGGCAAGGTCAGGGAAGGCAAGGTGAAGGAAAAGAATGCCTGAGGGATGGGCATGTGTGTGGACTGATTGTCTCGTGAGGGGCTGTTACCAGAAAGGTGGCAGCCCCCTTTGCAGCGTTCAGCGTGCCGCCGCTTCCCTCCCGGCCCTGAGTGCCTTCAGGTTGAGATCGACAACCTCCTCACCCTTGCGCCTGAAAAGCTGCCTGACGGCATTCTCAAGGCTCTCGAACGGCAAGGCGATGAATGACGACGCAGCCCCGAGAATGACCATGTTGCCTGACCTTGACGATCCCAGTTGCTTTGCAATCGAATCGGCATCGATGACGACAGAGTTATGCACCTTCCCTATCTCTTTCATGATATCCTCCTTTTCGGGATAATCAGGGATATTGACAAACGGTACGGAGCTGGTCACCAAACCCCCTTCAGGCGAGAGCCATGGCAGGTAGCGCAGTGCCTCCATCGGCTCAACGCTTATAATTAAATCTGCCTTACCGTATGGGATAAGGTCTGAATGGATCTCACTGTCAGAGAGCCTGAAGTGTGACTGCACGTCGCCGCCACGCTGGCTCATTCCGTGTACCTCCGACTGTTTGAGGAAAAGATTCTTCTCAACTGCTGCAAGACCTATGGTGGCCGCTATTGAGAGTATACCCTGTCCTCCCACACCTGCTAGAATTATATCACATTTCATTGTCTTACCTGTTATCAGTCTTCTTTGCGGATTCCGCCTTCTTGTCTCTTGTTGCTGTCTGAATGCATTCCCTCCGTGCAAGTATCACAGACAACCCGTGATACATCAGTTCCTCCCTGATGACATTCACATTCTCTTCATGATTCTTTTTCAGAGGCACGATCACTCTCAGGTGCTCACGGCTTACCCCCAGGCCGAGACATATACTCTCGATACGGTCAGCGGCCTGCGACTTCTGTCCTCCTGTCATCCCGGTGGTTGAGTTGTCAGATATGAGTACTGTCACCGGAGAATCCTTAATGACAGCGTCAAGCAACCCTGTCATGCCTGAGTGGGTGAAGGTTGAATCGCCTATCACGGCCACTGCCGGGAAGAGCCCGGCGTCTGCGGCACCGACAGCCATGGTCACCGATGCACCCATATCCACACATGAGTTTACCATATTATACGGGGGCAATGCACCGAGTGTATAGCATCCTATATCTGAGAAAACCCTGCCGGGCCCAATTTCCTTCATCACCTCCGCAAGCGCCGAGTAAAGGTCAGCATGCCCGCATCCCTTGCAGAATGAGGGAGGCCTCTGCTTTACCATTGATGGCACTTCTTTTCCCATCGCAGTCTTCATCCCCAGGGCAGAGGCAACTATTGAGGGATTGAGTTCGCCGTCACGGGGTACGGTACCGTCTAACCGGCCGAGAACCCTGACATCCCTGTCAAGCAGTCCGCGGAGCTGCTCCTCAATAAGGGGATAACCCTCTTCCAGGACCAGCACCTTTTCGCAGCTGCTGACAAGTTCAGAGACCAGTCCCCTGTCAAGCGGATAGGCAGCAACTGAAAGAACAGTGTACCTTTCCTGATCGTCCGCTATGTTTTCCATAAGATAGTTCTGAGCAATACCACAGGTCAGTATTCCTACTGATCTGTCCGTTCCTTTCCTGAGCCTGTTCCATCGTGAGATCAGTGGTTCAGACGGCAGGGTTTCAAACAGTACCGTAAGGGCTTTGTACTGTTTGCGTGCTATTGCCGGAAGGAGGACAAACTGCCTGGTGTTGTACGGGAGTGAGTTTTCGTTCTGCTTCCTAACTGCCTGCCGTGTAACAGAGGCGCGTGAGTGTGCCAGACGTGTGGTAATGCGGAAAAGAACCGGAAGCCTGAGTTTCTCTGACAGCTCGAACGCATCGAAGATCATATCATAAGCCTCCTGCTGGTTGCGGGGCTCAAACTGAGGAACCATTGCAAACTTACCGTAGAACCTCGAGTCCTGCTCGTTCTGTGACGAGTGCATCGAGGGATCATCGGCAGCCACCACAACAAGTCCTCCGTTCACACCTGTCACCGATGAGTTTATGAAAGCATCAGCTGCAACATTAAGACCTACGTGCTTCATGGCAACCATCGCCCTTTTACCGGCATATGACATTCCAAGGGCAGCCTCCATTGCAGTCTTTTCGTTGGCTGACCATTCACGGTGAACATTCCCTTCTGCCGCCTGCGCTGCAGACTGAACATATTCCATTATCTCGGTCGACGGGGTACCCGGGTAAGCATACATCCCGCTCATGCCCGCATCAAGCGCCGCCTGCGCAATCGCTTCATCACCAAGCAGTAATAAGCTCTGCATATAGTTTCCGTTTTATTTTAGTTTCTGAATAGATGCCGGTAAAGATGAAAAGAAATTGAGAATAAACAAATAAGTTAAGTCATCGTGAAGAGGTGCCAGGAAAAGGTTCCGGCACTGATATTTCTCAGAGTATGTTCTCCAGGTCCTCAGGTATCAGGCTCCTTATATTATGATGAACAAAGTCAAACGCAAAATCCTCTATCTCGTCCCTCAGGGCATTGAAAGAACTCAGAATTTCTTCCTCGCTGCCGCTGAAAGATGACGTATCGGCGAATGGGTGATGAATACGGACAGCCTCACCCGGAAACTGCGGGCATTGTTCCTTTGCCTCGTCGCAGAGTGTTATTATGTAGTCGAACTCCTTTACCGGAAGATCAACTGTCGTTTTGGATTTCTGTCGTGATATATCTATCACCGCCTCCATCATAGACTTCACGGCATGCAGGTTCAGTCCGCGGGCTTCAATGCCGGCACTGTATACCTGTGCCGAACCGCCTGCATAGTATCTGATCCATCCTTCAGCCATCTGTCCCCGGGAAGAATTGCCGGAACAGAATACCAGGATCATCGGGGGTTTCAGGCTTTTCCCTTTTCCTTCCATTTTATTAAAGTTAAGTTAAATTTACGATTTAACGGCCATTATTGTTTACTTTACACCACAAAATTTACTGCCGTTGAAGAAGATTTTGGTTACAATCCTTTTGCTGGTAACGACGGTTGCAATTACAGGTGCCCAGGAAGAGCCAAAGAGGAAATATATTCAGATAGACGGAATAACTGCTGACGATGAGGGATACATTGTTCCCAACGTAAGCATTTATTCAAGGCATCTTAAGCGAGGTGCCGCAAGCGATCATCGCGGCATTTTTTCAATTATCAGCACCCCCGGCGATACAGTTTTCTTCAGCGCGGTAGGGTACAAATCAACCATCCTTACCGTCCCGGCAGACCTTGCCGGCATAAATTACATTACGGATGTAATAATGGTAACAGACACCATCCTGATAGGCGAAGTGCTCGTTCTCCCCTGGAAAACCTATTCGGAATTCAAAAGGGCCGTGCTGGAAAACAAGCCTGTTGATCCGCTTATGGAAAACATGGAGAATAACCTTGCCCTTATTGAGCAGCAGGTATGGTCAGACATGCGATCCACTCCCGGACAGGGATATCGTTACACGATGCAGCAGATGTCAGACAACCTGTATACAAGGGGACAGCAGCCGGCGAATAACCTGCTGAATCCGTTTGCCTGGTCACGATTCTTCAAAGAGTCAAAGGAAGGGCTGCTGAAGAATGAGCCAACCAAGACGACGAAACCGGCGAAGATCAGGAAAAAGAAGAAAAAGAAGGGTGACTGATGTTTCTGTCGTCGCTCATCATGATCCTCCGGCTTACAGCACATTTCTGACATATCATTGACGTCGTGCAAACAATTATTTATAATTTCGTCCCCTGATGAGCAGGTTTGAGATAATATTCACGGCAGTGATGACCACCGTCATTGTGCATCTTCTAGTTGCTGTGATATTCATGTCGGTAAAGGTTTCTGCCATGAAACGCGAACTGGTAGCCGAAATAATCCTGGCCATGGAGGAGGAGATGCCTGACCCCGCCATGGAGAAGGCCATAGAGCTTTCAAAGAGCGACATGTTCGATGGCGCCACGGCCGAAGAGATTGTAAACATCATTAAAAACCTTGCAGACAAACCCATCGACATTGATCCGGAGGAGTACCAGGACATGGTTAAGGAGGAGCTTATCAAAAGCGGGATGCTGAATGAGAAGAACTTCATTGATGAGCAGAAGATGGCTGAGGAAGCAGGCAATGAAGAGATACCGATCCCTACGGATGAGATCAAACCCCAGTTGACAGAGAAGAAGGAAAAGCCTGAAGAGAAGGGTACCTTCAGGGGGCCGACAAGAATTTTCTATGATCTGAAAAACCGGCATCACGTATATCTGCCGATACCCATCTACAAGTGTGAGGGTGCGGGACAGATTACCCTGGCCATAGAGGTAGATCAGCGCGGCAATGTTGTCAAGGCCGAGCCTGCTTCAGGCCTCTCAACCACAAAGGATCCGTGTCTTACAGAGACAGCTGTTACTCACGCATTGCGTTCAAGATTCAACTCGGATCTGAGCGCACCCGCAAAGCAGGCCGGTTTCCTTACGTTTGTGTTTGTCTCCCAGCGATAGCCATTCAGAAGAGCAGCCCCTGAACCGGATAGCTGTAGGGCATAATCAGCTCCGGCCTGTTACGGTCAGCTCGTGCATTGGTGATGAGCGGACTGACGGTGTATGCTTCAAGCATCCCGGAGTCTACGGGCATCATGAGTGACGAGGCCATCTCCTTCGTCATCTCTCCCCTCAGCCAGAGCTTCTCAGCAGCTGAGGGCAGTATCACAGGCATTCTTTTCTTTGTGTTATGTATCTCTTCCATGAGACTGTTGGCCTTTGTCGTCACCACAGAGAATGTTTCAAGCGTCACCCCTCCCTTGATTGCCCATGAATCCCATACCCCTGCAAGAGAAAAAATATCTTCATCACGGAGCCTTATATACCACGGTACTTTCCTCCCTCCGATGTGCTGCCATTCAAAGAAGCCCCTTACCGGGACAAGACAGCGGCGTGAAACAAAAGACTCCCTGAAGGCAGGCTTGACATCTATTGTCTCAGACCGTGCATTGAAAGTCTTAAGCATTATCTCCCGGGCTTCATCCTCACCCGCCACCCATGACGGTATCAGTCCCCATCTGAACAGCTGAATGGCAGAGGGTCTATCTGAGCAAACCACCGGCATTGATGGCAGGCTGTAGGCGTGGTAATAGTAGCTTGGGCGGTATTTATCCGGATCTATCAGGGTGGCACCGTAGCGCTCCTCGAGTTCCTCCCTGACGATATTTACATTAACGGTAAAGCACACTTTGCGTGATTGATAATTTGATTTACATGCCTGTTTCTGGCATGAGAGGTACCGGGACCGAATAGCTGAAGAGATCAGTTCGTGGCCACTCGGGAACCCTGGAAACAAATTTTGACATCATCTGGTCAATGTCTGAGGAGAGCTCCGGTCCGTTCCAGGCACTTGTATTGCACAGCACCACCCAGGCAGTGCCGTCTGCCATCCGCTTTATCATTGCCGTTGTTCCGGGAAAAGATCCTGTGCGCCACCACGACCCGTTATAAAGAGTGGCTCTCCACCCTACCGGGGCATAACCGTTCCGCATGTCAGTCATGAAAGCGATGCTTTCCGGCGACAGTATGTCTTTAGGATTGTCGAATCCGTCAACGGCAAGAAGCAGTCTCATAAGGTCCGGAGCAGTGGCAACCCATGCACCTGCAGCACCCAGGGATTCAATGTCGTTGCCTCCCCTGCTCGCAGGAAGAAGCTCACCGGTACCGTATACAGACGGCTTTCTTGGTGCATTATCCACCTCAAAATAAGAGACTTCGTATGGCAATGCATCTTCAGGCATATTATGCCCGAGAGCCATGTCATAAATTCCAAGAGGCTCCAGTATGGCAGTTCTGCAATACACCTCATAGCTCATGCCTGATATCTCCTCAATCACAAGACCCAGTATGCTGTAGCCAAGATTGGAATAGGACTGGCCGGTACCAGGGGTGAAATGAAGGTTCTTGTCAAGAGCAAACCTGATAATGGTTTTTGTATCTACCGGCAGGGGCTTGCCCATCGTCTTTGCAACTACATCGGGCATGAACATCTGATCACCGTATCTCTGAGTCCATCCTCCCTGATGAGAGAGGAGGTGTGCGACAGTTATATTGGCAACGCGCCTGTCTTTGGGGTTGGCAAAAAGTGAATCCTGCAAAATGCCGTCAGGTCCGAAGACCCGGCTGCTGACGGAGAGTTTTCCCTCCTCCTGAAGCTTCATGACGGCAATGGCAGTAAGAAGTTTCGATACGCTGGCCACCCGAAAGCGGTGATATGGTTCAACAGGGATGGATTCGGGCAGGGAGGCATATCCAAAACCCCGGGCATAGAGTAACTTGCCTTCACGTGCAACAGCGACAGATGCTCCCTTGACAGACCAGTTCCTCAGAAACCATTCTATCCCCTTTTCGGCCTGAACAAACAGTTCGGCATCGGTAAGTGTATTGTCAATACGGAGATGTGCCGGGTCGAATTCCCTCTCAGTAATGCTTGACTCCTCCGGCCCGACCGGAAGAATAATTGTAACAAGTACAACAAACAATGCTATCAGAAAGCGTATCCCTCTGTTCCCTAAATCCATCAGGAGTTTTTTTACCCGGCTACAAAAATAGACTATTACCTGTTTGATGCAACCCCTCCATGTCAATTTTATTCAATTCAGAAAAAAAATATCAACAAACCCTCACTTACAAGAAAGTGCTGTTAAATTTGTATTAAGAGCATCTGTGAAAAGAATTACCTTCATATTGACCTGTCTGCTGACACTCTCATCAGCAATAAAGGGACAGCCTGATTCGACGGGTGTTGACTCGGTTGTTGCGCGGATCGAGTTCCTTCTGGAGGAATACAACAAGTATGTGCTCTTTGTTGACACTTCCGGATATGAAATGTACGGATATGATTCGAAGAACATAAATCTTCTCATTGCCTCTTCCATGGGCGCCTGCAATGAGATTATAAGGCTGGTGTCAAAGGGTGCCGATGTCAATTATCAACAAGGAGGGAACGCAACCGCATTGCATTATGCCATTGCCTCGGGGAGAAAGGAGGCGGTTGAAATACTTCTTCTCCTGGGGGCCGTGCCGAATAAACCTGACCCGTATGGCAGGTCTCCGTTAATAACCGCGGTCCTTTCACAAAACCTCGATATGGCTGAGATACTTATCAGGTACGGCGCCC
>JALOMM010000062.1 GCA_025455535.1 Bacteroidales bacterium
CAACTACATGGACCGCCAGGTGCTGTCGCTGACATGGAAGGACTTCATTGCACCTGAATTTCACTGGACCAATAATGATTACGGAACAATCACCGGTCTCTTCTCAATCTTCTACGCTGTATGTCTCCTTTTCGCAGGGCGGTTTGTCGACTGGATAGACACCAAAAAGGGATTTCTCTGGGCCATAGGCATCTGGTCGGCAGGCGCCGTCCTGCACGCCTTCTGCGGTATAGCTACCTCTGGCATAGTCGCCGGCAAGTGGTTTGTAGGCTTCGAAGAGGCACGGAAGATCATAGGCACGGTAGATGATATCGGCATGGTGACCTCCGTCAGCGTTACACTGTTCATCTTCGCGCGCTTCGTTCTTGCTCTGGGCGAGGCGGGGAACTTCCCGGCAGCCATCAAGACCACAGCTGAATTCTTCCCGAAAAAAGACAGGGCGTTCTCAACAAGCATATTCAACTCCGGCGCACAGGTCGGAGCCCTCATCGCCCCCATCTCAATTCCGGTTATAGCGGCAAAATACGGATGGGAGATGGCATTCATTGTCATCGGTGCCATCGGTTTCGTCTGGATGGGATTCTGGATCTTCATGTATAAAAAACCACATGTTCATCCACTGGTGAATAAGGCCGAACTAGATTATATCAACCAGGATACGATTGCTGAGACAAAGGCAAATAACAATGTAGAGAAGATTGAGAAAAAGATGTCATTCAGGCAATGTTTCAGGTACAAACAGACCTGGGCATTTGCTTTCGGCAAATTCATGACTGACGGAGTATGGTGGTTCTACCTCTTCTGGACCCCTGCCTACCTGAGTGATGTTTACGGACTCACATCTGATACAAATATGGCCAAACTGCTGATATTTGTACTTTATGCCATCGTCATGCTGTCAATCATCGGGGGCTGGCTTCCCAGGTATTTCGTTGACAAACTGGGGATGAACCCATATTCAGGACGAAT
Source organism: Bacteroidales bacterium (assembly GCA_025455535.1). GTDB lineage: Bacteria > Bacteroidota > Bacteroidia > Bacteroidales > VadinHA17 > SR-FBR-E99. Next base: position 970 of record JALOMM010000062.1, read on the forward strand.
GCGAGCCATGCTGATCTTTGCATTCTTCCCGCTGCTGGCCCTGCTTGCACAGCCGCTGGCACATTTCTCATACTGGTTCCCGGTTATAATCATAGGGATAGCAGGAGCCGCCCACCAGGCGTGGTCAGCCAACCTCTTCTCCACCATCGGCGACATGTTCCCGAAATCGGCTGTGGCAACCATCACCGGTATCGGTGGAATGGCAGGGGGGATTGGAGCGTTCCTTATCAATAAAGGATCCGGAGTGCTGTTTGACTTTTCCGCCGGAACAACCATGGTCGCAGGCAAGGTGAGCGTGATGACCAAGGAGCTTCTTGCGGCAGGTTCCCAGTATGTCACCGGACCTATGAAGTTCTTCGGATTCGAAGGAATAAGGGCCGGATATTTTATCATATTCTGCATTTGCGCAGTAGCCTACCTGATAGGGTGGGTGGTAATGAAGATGCTCGTGCCAAAATATAAACCAATCGTAGTTAATTAGAAACAGGAGACTAAATGAATGATTTCAACGACCTCAAAGGTAAAGTAGCCGTCATAACCGGCGGCAGCGGGGTGATAGGACAGGCACTGGTGAAGGGCTTATGCACCGCAGGTGTGAAGGTGGTGATCCTGGATGTCAATCCTGCCAGAGGTGCAGAGACAGCCGCAGAGTTCGCCAGAAGACCCGACTGCGGAAGCGCAACCGGAATAGGTGCCGATGTGACCGACAGGGAGTCGCTGCTGAAAGCCCGCGAAGAGATAAGATCGAAGTTCGGAACTATAGATATCCTAATCAATTGCGCAGGGGGAAACAAGGCAACAGCCACCACCAGGAAGGAGAGGATCATCGCGGGGGATAATGACCTTGAAGGCACCTTCTTCAGCCTCGACATAAACGGCTTTGACGGTGTCTTCGACCTTAATTTCAAGGGGACAGTGCTGCCTACAATGATACTCAGTGAGGACATGGTTAGAAAGGGAAAAGGCAACATACTGAATATCTCTTCGATGAATGCCTTCAGGCCTCTGACAAAAATACCGGCCTACTCGGCGGCCAAGGCAGCGATAAACAACTTCACACAGTGGCTGGCCGTTCACTTCGCTCCGGCAGGTGTGAGAGTAAATGCAATAGCCCCCGGCTTTCTTCTTACAAGCCAGAACCGCTTCCTTCTCACAGATGAGCAGACAGGCGAAATGACACAACGGGGTGCGAAGATAATCGCGGCGACGCCGATGGGCAGGTATGCTGAACCCGAAGAGCTGGTGGGGACCATGCTGTACCTTCTCTCGGATACCTCATCATTCGTTACCGGAGCAGTGATACCTGTCGACGGCGGCTTCAGTGCCTACAGCGGTGTCTAGTGCTGCAAACCATTAATAACCAGTTAGTTCTTCAAAGAAAATATGAAACGTAATGTAATAGTGGCGCAGTCCGGAGGCCCCTCCCCTGTCATCAACAACACACTCAGGGGTATAATCGATGCATGCAAGAGTTATCCTGACACTTTCGGCAAGATTTGCGGCGGATGGCATGGCATTGAAGGGGTGCTGAAGGAGGAGCTGCTTGACCTTTCAGCACAGGAAGAGGACGAGATAGGCCTGCTGCGGACCACACCGGCAGCCGGAAGCATAGGGACCTGCAGGTACAAGCTGAAAGATAATCAGCTGCTCGATTTTGACCGCATAGCCGAGGTCTTCAGGGCACATGATATCGGATATTTCTTTTATATCGGAGGCAACGACTCGCAGCATACTGCCATGAAGGTAAGCACCCTATGCAGCAGCAAGGGTCTCGACGTGATTGCCGTCGGCGTCCCCAAGACAATTGACAATGACGTGGGTGACAGCGAGTTCCGGCTCATAGACCATACTCCAGGTTATGGCTCGGTGGCACGCTACTGGGCATACATGATACAGAACGCCAACGAGGAGAACGCCGGCTCCTCTCCTGCCGACCCGGTGCTGGTGATGCAGGCCATGGGGAGGAAGATAGGATACATACCTGCCGCAGCAAGACTGGGAGACCCTCACCGCGAGATGCCTCTTCAGATTTATATGACTGAGTCGGGCGTGACCATGGAGGAGATTGCCGACAACGTCAACGACCAGGTAGCAAGGGACGGCAGATGCATGGTGGTGGTTAGTGAAGGACTGAGTGTCGGCGACATCGGTGAGAAGAAAGACTCATTCGGTCATACACAGTTCGGCTCAAGCCAGCTCACAGTGCAACAGGCAGTGGTGAATTATCTCAACTCAAAAGGGATCAGGGCTGCCGGCTCAGCAAGAGGCCAGGTGCCGGGGACAGATCAGCGCCATAACATGATATATGCCTCGGTCACTGACCTTGATGAAGCCTACAATGTTGGATGCAAAGCCGTTGAGATAGCGATGCATGACGGTAACGGATGGATGGCCACAATACTGCGCAATGAAGGGCCGGTCTACAGTGTAAGGTATGACAAGGTGCCTCTTGAGAAGGTGGCGCTGTCAGAAAGGACATTCCCTGTCGAATGGCTTGCCCCGTCACGGTTTGACGTCACTGACGAGTTTGTCAGGTACGCCCGTCCGCTCATAGGCGAAGACTGGGTAAGCATCCCTGTCATTAACGGCATCCAGCGCTTTGCCAGGCTGAAGCCTCTCTTCGCAACAAAAAAACTGCCCGACTACAAACTTCAGGGGAAATAAAATTCAAAATTCAAAAATTCAACAACTCATTAATTCAATAATTAGAAAAATATGAATCTGCTAGAGGAACTGAAGCCGCAGAAAGATTTTTTTATCGGGATAGACTCTGACGGTTGTGTATTCGATACGATGGAAGTAAAGCAGAAAGAGTTCTTTATTCCCAATGCCGTGAAGCATTTCGAGCTGTTTGCCATATCTAAATATGTGCGGGAGACATGGGAATTCGTTAACCTTTACTCGACGACGAGGGGGATAAACCGATTCCCGGCACTGGTAAAGGTGATAGACATGCTTGCTCAGCGGCCTGAGATTGCGGAGCTTGGTTTCAAACTGCCCGACATGGATCCGCTGAGAGAATGGATAAGGAAGGAGACGAAGCTTGGCAATCCGGCATTTAAGGAATATGTAAAAAACAATCCTCACCCTGCCCTGGAGCCGGTTCTGAAATGGACGCTGGCTGTCAATGAAGACATAGGAAAGTGGCTTAAGGAGACTCCCCCCTTCCCCTATGCAAGGAAGTCTATTGAACGGCTCAGCACCCTCGCTGACGCCATCGTGGTCTCGCAGACACCGCATGAAGCCCTGGCAAGGGAATGGGAAGAGCATTCGATAGACCGTTATGTACGGGCTATTGCCGGGCAGGAACTGGGGACCAAGACAGAGCACATTACAATGGCCGCCAAAGGAAAGTATCCTGACGACAGGATACTCATGATCGGTGACGCACCGGGCGACTTCAGGGCTGCACATGACAACGGAGCACTCTTCTTCCCCGTTGTGCCGGGTCATGAAAACAGGTCATGGAGGCTCTTCTATGAAGAGGCTCTCGACAAATTCATCTCGGGTAATTACAGGGGTGAATACCAGCAGCGACTGGTCAGTGAGTTTGAGAAGTCGCTTCCCGACAAACCATCGTGGTAAAAAGTTCAAGCAGATGATATATTTTGCAAAGGGCAGTCCTGAAACCGATCTGAAAGCTGAGGATATCAGCGAAGCGCTTGACACAGCCATGAGATTCCTAACTGACAGGAAGAGTATCCTCGTGATCCCGCCTGACATAACCCGTGCCCACTCAGGGGCAGGGCTTATAACAGAAGTGCTCCATAAACAGACGGGTGAAAGGATCAGGGACATCCTCCCCGCTCTTGGCACTCACCTGCCGATGGAGGCGAAAGAGATTTCGAAGATGTACGGCACTGTGCCGGTAACCCTCTTCAGGGAGCACCGCTGGAGGACAGACATTGACGAGATAGGCAGGGTTCCCTCCTCACTCATCAGGGAGGTGACAGCCGGCAGGCTTGACTTCGACTACCCTGTGCAGGTAAACAGGCTGCTGACATCGGGGAAACACGACCTGATAATCTCTGTCGGGCAGGTCGTGCCGCACGAGGTGACAGGGATGGCCAACTATAATAAAAACGTCTTTGTGGGATGCGGTGGCAGCGAAGCAATCAACAAGAGTCACTTCATAGGCGCGGTGCATGGAATTGAAAATATCCTTGGCACCGTTGACAACCCGGTAAGGGCGGTGCTTAACAAAGCCTCAGAGATAGCCGCACCGGTGCTGCCGCTGATATACATGCTCTCAGTCGTCAGTCCTGACAGTAACGATGATATCAAAATGCGCGGTTTATACATCGGCGATGATATTGAATGCTTCAGGCTGGCATCGGACCTGTCGTACAAGGTCAACTTCACGGCGATAGACAAAAGGCTGAAAAAAGTAGTTGTGTGGCTTGATCTTGAAGAGTTCAAGAGCACCTGGCTGGGCAACAAGAGCATATACCGCACCCGCATGGCCATTGCCGACGGAGGAGAACTGGTTGTGCTTGCCCCCGGAGTAAGGACATTTGGCGAGGACCCTGTAATAGACAGCCTGATAAGGAAATACGGTTACCGGACCACTCCGGAGATCCTATCATACGTCGAAAGAAACAGTGACCTGAAGGCCAACCTGAGTGCTGCCGCCCATCTGATACACGGATCGCCGGAGAACAGGTTCACAGTGACCTACGCAACTCCGCATCTGACCTCCTCAGAAGTGGAAGGGGTGGGTTACCGGTACGGGAGGCTCGAAGAGCTCATGAGGAAATATGACCCTCAACGGCTGAAGAGCGGGTACAACACCACCGCTGACGGCGAGGAGATATATTTCATTTCAAATCCTGCAACAGGTCTCTGGAGAGCGAAAGAGTGAACTGATGAAGATAGTCATTGACGGGAATATCCCTTTTATCAGGGGGGCTTTCGAGCCCTGGGCTGACGTTGTCTATGCCCCCGGCAGCGCCATTGACAGCAACATGGTTGCAGATGCAGACGCTCTCATTGTCAGGACGCGGACGAAGTGCGACAGCCAGTTGCTGCGGGGGAGCCGGGTAAGGATCGTTGCGTCGGCTACCATTGGTTATGACCATATCGACACCGTATGGCTGGGGTCGGTAGGGATAAAATGGACCAATGCCCCCGGCTGCAACTCCGGATCAGTGATGCAGTATGTCACCGCCTCTCTCTTTCATCTTGCACAACACCATTCGCTTGACCTCCGCTCTCTCACAATTGGTGTGGTTGGCGTTGGCAATGTGGGATCAAAGGTTGCTCATGCCGCCAGGGCATTGGGCATGACGGTTCTCCGGAATGATCCACCGCGGAAGCGACGCGAAGGATTAAAGGAGTTCATACCCCTTGATACTCTGCTGGAAAAATCAGATATCGTGACACTTCATGTGCCGCTGACAACGGAAGGGCATGACAAAACGCATTATCTTATCAACCGGGAAAACCTGCAGGCGCTGAAGAGAGACTGCATCGTGATAAATACGTCGAGGGGAGAGGTGGTTGACAACATCGCACTGCGCAAGGCCCTCGCGGCAGGTACGCTGGGAGGGGCCGTCCTTGATGTGTGGGAGGGTGAGCCGGTAGCGGATAAGAGGCTGATAAAACTGGCCGATATTGCCACTCCGCATATTGCAGGTTACTCTGTTGACGGAAAGGCCAACGGGACGGTAACGGTTGTCAGGGAGACAGCCTCACACCTCGGGATCCCTCTTGCCGGCTGGGAGCCTGACTCCCTCCCCATGCCTGACCAGCCGGTCATCGGGCTCGATCTTCATTCACCGATGAACACACCTCTGAACCTTGCAGCCATGGCTGTGCGACATACCTATCCGATAGCCGAGGATGACCGTCTTTTCCGTGCCGAACCCGACAGATTCGAGCATCTGCGTGATAACTACCGGCAAAGGAGAGAGTTCAGCTCATTTCTGGTCAATGTCAAAGATGCCGAAACGCGTACTATCGTTCAGGGTCTGGGTTTCAAAATAAATAATGATTAGTTTTGGTCTTTGTAAAAAAGACTGTACAGAGATGGCTAAAAATATCAACTTATCAGCGGCTGACAATATCAGGATCCTTTCAATGGCTATGGTCGAAAAGGCAAACTCCGGCCACCCCGGAGGAGCCATGGGCGGAGCTGACTTCATCCATATTCTCTACTCCGAGTTTCTCCGGTTTGACCCTTCAGACGGTGAATGGATAAACCGCGACCGGTTCTTCCTTGACCCCGGTCACATGTCCCCGATGCTCTATTCCGTCCTGACCCTGACAGGTCACTTCACCGTCGATGACATTATGAGCTTCAGGCAGTGGGGAAGTCCCACTCCCGGACATCCCGAGCTTGACAGGGCCCGGGGAATAGAGAACACCTCCGGCCCTCTAGGGCAGGGTCACACCATGGCCGTGGGTGCAGCTATCGCCGAGCGTTTTCTTACCGCACGCTTCGGAAGACTGTTTGAACACAAGATATACACATACATTTCCGACGGCGGCATACAGGAAGAGATATCCCAGGGTGCCGGCAGGCTTGCCGGTCACCTGGGACTGAGCAACCTGATAATGTTCTATGATTCCAATGACATACAGCTCTCAACCGAGACATCCGCGGTGACATCCGAAGATACCGCTGCAAAGTACAAGGCATGGGGCTGGCGCGTGATGACCATTGACGGCCACAGCCATGACCAGATCAGGGGTGCCCTCAGAATGGCAAACGATGAGAACAAGAAGCCTGTACTTATAATCGGCAGGACAGTGATGGGCAAAGGGCTTGTTGATGAGGCCGGCAACAGCTTCGAAG
>JALOMM010000063.1 GCA_025455535.1 Bacteroidales bacterium
GCAGGCTTTCAATAAGGGCTGTCGCCTTCTCCTCATTGTCCAGGCCACAGACAGTAACACTGTTCATTTCACTGCTCTCTGACATCAATCCGGTCATATACCGGTACCGTATTGTCAGGTCATACCCGCACGACAGGAGGGCATATACCCAGGGGCTGGTATATGACAACGGATTCTTCTATGAGGGGACGGGGCAGCAGGGTGAGTCGTCACTGAGGAAGGTGGAGGCTGAGACAGGGAAGGTTGTCAGCCAGGTAAACCTTGATGCTTCATTCTTTGGCGAGGGTGTTGCTCTTCTTGATAATCGCATCTACCAGCTTACATGGACAACCAAGGTCGGGTTCGTTTATGATAGGGAGACCTTCAGGGAAATAAACAGGATATATTACCAGACACAGGGGTGGGGTCTTACCACTATGGGAGACAGTCTGGTCATGAGTGACGGCACTAATGTAATCTGGTATCTTGATGCTGACTTCAATGTTCTTTCGTCGGTTGAGGTATGGGATAACAAGGGGCGGGTTGAAAACCTGAATGAACTGGAGATGATTGAAGGGGAATTATGGGCCAATATCTGGCAGACTGACCGGATAGCCCGTATTGATCCGCTCACCGGAAAAGTTCTCGGTTATGTTGAGATGGGTAATATTCTGCCGCGTGAAGAGCGGTCACCCGAGACTGACGTACTCAATGGCATTGCCTGGGATGCGGTAAATAAAAGGATATTCGTTACAGGCAAACTCTGGCCGAAAATATACGAGATAACCGTCGCTGCTCAATCAAGGAATTAACTGTAACCCTGATCTCAGTCATCTTCTGCAGGCCATGCTTCCGGCATTTCAGGGCTCAGCCAAGGCATGTTGAAAACGTGTTCATAACCCCAAAAAAAATGTTTACAATTACAAACTTCATCAGTCGCTCCGGGATAGGCATATATAGTAAATTTGAAGCTCATTAAAAAAAGGAAAAAGGGAAATCATGGGAAGGATCATTGCACTGGCGAATCAGAAGGGAGGAGTGGGAAAAACGACTACGGCGATCAATCTTGCTGCCAGTCTTGCGGCACTGGAGAAGAAGGTACTGATTGTCGATGCCGATCCACAGGCGAACGCCACATCAGGAGTGGGAATAGATACCAAGCAGGTCAGGGTCACGATCTATGACTGCCTTATCGACGGAATCAATCCGCGGGAGGCTGTCATGCCGTGCAACATTGACAATCTCTCGGTAATAACGTCAAACATTGACCTCGTTGGAGCTGAGATCGAGATGCTTGAGAGGCCTGAGAGGGAGAAGACCCTCAAGAAGGTGCTTGCCGGCATTTCATCAGAGTATGATTATATACTCATAGACTGTTCGCCGTCACTTGGACTGCTGACCGTCAATGCCCTCACTGCAGCTGATTCGGTTATTATCCCTGTACAGTGTGAGTATTTTGCCCTTGAGGGACTGGGTAAACTTCTCAACACCATTAAGATAATTCAGACCAACCTCAATCCTGTTCTTGAAATAGAGGGTTTCCTTCTGACCATGTATGACTCGCGTCTCAGGCTTGCAAACCAGGTTGTTGAGGAGGTGACGCGTCATTTTCAGCAGATGGTGTTCAATACCATCATTCAGCGCAATGTCAAGCTCTCTGAGGCGCCGAGCTACGGTCAGCCTGCCATACTTTACGATGCTGAATCAAGAGGTACGGTCAATTATCTCAATCTTGCCCGTGAGCTCCTCGAGCGGGTCGAGGCAAGGCAGAAGAACTAATTCTCTTTTACACGCGATATGAATACAGGTAAAAAGAGCCCGCTGGGCAGAGGCCTCGGTGCACTGATCGACGGTGTTGAGAAGGAGGTGCTGGAGAAAAAGGTTGAGGCAAACCTTCAGATTGAGATAGACTCAATTGATGCCAACCCTTTTCAGCCCCGCACACGCTTTGACAGCCAGTCGCTTGAAGAACTTGCCGCATCTATAAGGCAGGTGGGGATAGTACAGCCTCTTACCGTCAGGGAGAGTGAGGATGGCAGATACCAGCTCATTGCTGGTGAGAGACGACTGCGGGCAGCGCGGATGGCAGGGCTGACACATGTTCCGGCATATATTCGCACTGCTGACGACACCGCCATGCTCGAGATGGCCCTCGTGGAGAATATCCAGAGGGAAGATCTGGATGCCATGGAGGTGGCTATAACCTACCAGCGGCTTATTGAAGAGTGCAGCCTGACCCAGGAACAGCTGAGCGACAGGGTCGGCAAACAGCGCTCAACCGTTGCCAACTACCTCAGGCTGCTCCGTCTGCCGGCTGAGATACAGCTTGGCATCCGCAACAGGAACCTTACCATGGGCCATGCCCGTACCCTCGTTAACATTGATGATCAGGCGAAACAGATTAACGTCTTCTATCATATAATACAGGAAGACCTGTCAGTAAGGGCAACCGAGGATCTTGTAAGGCATATCCAGAGCGGAGCCGTCAAGGACCCGGCCAAGGGAGAACTGAAAAAGAAGCTTAACACCGAGTATGAGGTGCTTGCCGGTCAGCTGAGCAAATTGTTTGAGTCAGACGTGCAGTTCCGTATCAATGAGAAGGGGAGGGGAAAGATAGTAATCCCATTCTCTGACAGCGATGAAATGGAGCGCATTATTGCCCTGCTCGATAAACTTAATGGGTAATTAGTTATATTTGCCGGCAAACCCAAAGGCATTGCCGATTGAAGCTCTCCGGTAAAATAACGTTTCTTCTCTTTTTATTGTCTCAGGCGGCCCTGCCGGCTATGTCGCAGGATACAATTCCTGAGGTTAAGCCGCCTAAGGAGAAATACGCACTCAACCCGGTCAAGGCAACCATGTATGCCGCGGCACTGCCCGGCCTGGGACAGATATACAACCGCAAATACTGGAAAGTGCCGATCGTATACGCCGGTTTCGGAGCCCTTGGCTATGCGGTCTCTTTCAATACGACCAACTACAATAAGTTTCTCAATGCCTACCAGGATTTCACCGATGTCATCCCTGAGACTGACAGCTACCTGGAGTTACTCGAAAACCTTGATCCGGAAGAGTATGACCCGGTCCTCTATCCCGAGACAGCCAATCCTACCTATACAGGGTGGGTTAAAACGCAGCTGATGAACGGAGTGGACTATTACCGGAGGTACCGTGACCTCTCATACATTGGCATCGTGGCGTGGTACCTCGTGACAATAATTGACGCACATGTTGATGCAAGTCTCTTTGACTACGATATTAACGAAAGCCTCAGGGCAACAATCACTCCTTTAACCACAAGGCCGACAGGCCCCTGGCCGGGAGTAACCCTGTCACTGGTAAAGACTTTTTAAACACTGACGATATGAACCTTAGAACTGTAATTCTTCTTCTTTTATTTACCATTCTGTCACCAGATATCTTTGCCGTCAATGATACGATAATCATCAGGAATGATTATTCTACGGAGCGCATCGAGCGTGATCTCGACTCTCTCCTGAACAACTGGTTCATCATGATGTCGACAAAGCCGGAGATGCTGCCGAATGACTCAACCATATTCTCATTCCCTGACTCGGTATACATTGACCGTATCGGCAGAATTAATTCAGTTATCACCCTCCCGTACAACAGCATCATAAGGAACCATATCCATGTTTATACCGAGAGAAAGGTTGACAGGTTCAGGGTGATGCTCGGACTGCAGGATTATTATTTCCCGATGATAGAGGATGTCTTCGACTCCTATGGTCTGCCGGTGGAGCTGAAATACATGGCAGTCATCGAGTCGGCGCTGAACCCGACAGCAGTCAGCAGGGTAGGAGCTACCGGCCTGTGGCAGTTCATGTACAGCACCGGGCGGATGTACGGGCTGACGATCAACTCGGTGGTGGATGAGCGGCGTGACCCTGTCAAGGCTACGCATGCTGCTGCCAGGTACCTGAAAGACCTGTATGGCATCTATAACGACTGGATACTTGTCATTGCTGCCTATAACTGCGGCCCCGGGAACGTCAACAAAGCGATAAAGCGGTCAGGAAACCGGAAGGATTACTGGGAGATCTATTACCGCCTTCCGCGCGAAACACGCGGTTATATTCCCCAGTATGTGGCAGCTGCATATGCAATGAATTATTATACTGATCATAATATCACACCCATACAGATCGACATTCCCCTCGCCGTTGACACTGTTGTGGTTTCGCGTGATATTCATCTTCAGCAGATAGCCTCTGTGCTCGGGCTCCCCATCGAGGAGCTCAGCGCAATGAATCCCCAGTACCGGACAGGACTGGTGCCCGGGAAGACAAAACCCTATGCCATAACCATGCCTGTCGATATGCTGGGGCAGTTCATCGAGATGACTGACACCATTACCAGTTATAAGAAGGAGGAGTACCTGACAACAGTCAACCAGACGTCGGCGCCGTCACAGTCAGTATATCTGCCTCCTGATGTAAAGGGGAAAACGAAGCTTACGTATGTGGTGAGGGAGGGAGATAATCTCGGATTCATATCCGAGTGGTACGGAGTAGGTCTCTCTGACCTCAGATACTGGAACAATATCTACAGGAACACCATCAGGGTTGACCAGAAGCTGGCTGTCTATGTCGATCCGTCGCGTGCCGAATATTACAGCAAAGTCAATTCAATGACCTTTGCCGAGAAGCAGAAAATGGTCGGGAAGACGCCGTCTTCATCCTCCGTTGCAGCCGCATCACCTGCCTCGCAGAGTCTTACAGCCTCATCTGATGCCGGTTATGAGACCTATACCGTCAGGTATGGTGACACCGTATGGGATATAGCAAAGAAATATAATGATGTGTCAGCTACAGATATCATGAAGCTGAACAACATATCGGATGCTTCTAAGATACAGGTGGGGCAGAAGCTGAAGATCAGGAAAAAAAGCTGATATAAGAGTATATGCGCCCCGGCAGAATACTGATCTTTCTGCTTGCAGTTGTTCTGACACTCTTTATCCTGAGCCTTACGGATCTGCCGGAGAAGCTCAGGAGCCGGAGTGACTCATCTGATACTCTGCCTGACAGTGCGGCTGTAAGTTTATCTGACACCGGCAGTGAAGTATTTCTGCCTGACACAATAACAGCAGATACTTTATATGAGATCATTCCCTCCGGCACAGGAGAGGTCGTTGAGTTCACCCCTTACCTGCCCGGCAATGCGATAAAAGACTCCATTGCCAGGGGCAATCAGGTCAGGATACTCTATTATGGTGATTCACAGATTGAAGGAGACAGGGTAACCTCTCTGCTCCGCAGACGGCTGCGGGAAGGGGCAGGCGGCACCGGCCCGGGGTTATTCTCTCCCGTCATGCCGGTCCTTTATACCAGGTCATTCGTTGTAAGGCCTTCGGCCAACTGGGCAAGGTACACACTGCTTGATCACAGGAAGGGTCTCCTGCCTGACAACAGTCTTGGACCGTTACTCTCCGTTTGCCGGTTCACCAGTCCGGGCGATACCCTGAAGGAGTATACCTATGCTTCGGTGAGGGTCACAGCAGTGCCGGATGCCGATACGGCAGTGGCAAAATATGACAGGCTCCGTATCTTTTACAGCAATAATAATGACACCAACTTCGTAGGGGTGGCATCAGGCAGCCGGAAGATAGCATTTGCGCTGCTCCCGCAGGGCTCCGGACCCATGGAGTACTCAGTAACCCTTCCGTCAGTATCAGACCTGACCGTCGAATTCATAGGGCGTGTTTCACCTGACATTTATGCCTTCAGCCTTGAGAGCGACACCGGGGTGATTGTGGACAATATCCCGGTGAGGGGCAGCGCGGGGCTGGAATTTGTTATGACTGACAGACATGACTTCCGGCGTTGCATTGAAATGCTTGACCCTGACCTTATCATCCTTCAGTACGGACTCAACGTCGTAAGGAATGTCAGAAGCGAATATCACTATTATGAGGAGGGCCTGTTCAAGCAGATAGAATTCCTCAAAGAAATTTCAGGAGGTGTCCCGGTGATGCTTGTAAGCCTCACCGACATGGCGCAAAAGGCAGGCGACTCTGTAAGGTCTTTCACCAATATACCGGCAATCAGGGATGCCCAGAAGAATGCTGCACTCAGAAGCGGGGCCATATTCTGGGATGCATGGGAGAGCATGGGCGGAGAGGGATCGATAGTAAAATGGTTCAACACTGTTCCTCCCCTGGCATCAAAAGACCTGACACACCTCTCCAACGCAGGGGCAGACACCATCGCGAACAGGCTATATACCGGATTCTTCATCGCAGAGACTTCTGCCATAAGTATGGTTGATACGCTTAAGTATCAAAAAGACAGTATTATAGCTGACACCCTGACCGTGACTGAGGCATCACCTGTTATCTCCCGGTCTGAAGAAGAGTTGCCTGAGAGCCATCCCTCATTATTATCGTTCATCAGGTACCATCCTGAGCAGACCTTTATCTTCACCACCCCTGCGTTCTGGATCTTCTTCACCGTTGTGATGGCCGGGTTTGCCCTTTTAAGGCGCCGGAGGGCGATGTGCCATACCTGGCTGCTGTTTATGAGTCTCTATTTTTATTACAGGGCAGGCGGCCTCTTTATTATTCTCCTTGTCGTTACCGCACTCCTGACATATTTCACGGCGCTGATGATCGGAAGATCTGCGGGGAGGGGGTGGAAAAGATTCTGGCTTACATCGAACATACTTATTCTGCTCGGGTTCCTCTCTTATTTCAAATATGCAGGATTCATTACTGAGACGGTAAATACCATTTTCAATACCTCTTTTGCTGCCTGGGATATCTTCTCAGCATGGTCAAACACCCTCTTCGGTACAGGCTTTGACGTAAACAGCATAGTCCTTCCTGTCGGAATTTCCTTTTTCACATTCCAGGCACTGAGTTACAGCATTGATGTTTACAGGGGAAGGATGGAGCCGGTGAAGAACGTTACCGATTTTTCATTCTATCTGACATACTTTCCTCAGCTGGTGGCCGGGCCTATTGTGAGGGCTTCCGAGTTCATCCCGCAGATGAAAGGGGAATATACAATCACCCGCAGTGAATTCGGTCACGGGCTCTTCCTGATTATCCAGGGACTGATTAAAAAGATGCTGATCTCTGATTTCATCTCCGCCGGATTTATTGACCGGGTGTTTGACACTCCTGCCCTCTACAGCGGATTTGAAAACCTGGTGGCTGTTTACGGTTATGGATTGCAGATCTACTGCGACTTCTCCGGTTACACTGACATTGCCATCGGCGTTGCGCTGCTGATGGGATTCAGGCTGCCGCTCAACTTCAACTCGCCTTACAAGGCAACAAACATCACTGATTTCTGGAAGAGATGGCATATAACACTCTCGAGGTGGCTGAAGGATTATCTCTATATACCTCTGGGAGGGAACAGGAAAGGGGCGGTAAGGACAGGGATTAACCTGATGGTCACCATGCTCATAGGCGGACTGTGGCACGGAGCGGCGGCGAGGTTTGTACTGTGGGGAGGATTGCACGGTGCTGCACTGGTGGTGAACAAGGCATGGCAACATATCTTCCGCGGTGTAAAAAGGAGAAGAGGTGCTGCGCAACTGGCAGGTCTTGTCGTTACCTTCAACTTCGTGAGTTTTGCCTGGATCTTTTTCCGTGCCGGCTCGATGGAAGAGGCCGGGCAGATGCTAACACAGATATTCTTTTATTTCGATCCGGGCG
>JALOMM010000064.1 GCA_025455535.1 Bacteroidales bacterium
TAAAATGCAACTAACCTAAAGACCACCGGATCTTTAGGTTAGATTTCAGATGTATAGACTATGCATTATATGCTATTTCTTCTTCTTATGCCTGTCTTTCCTCAAGCGCTTCTTGCGCTTGTGAGTTGCCATCTTATGCCTCTTTCTCTTTTTTCCGCTTGGCATACTGATTACTTCTTGACGTGTGATTTAACTTTTGTGATGAACGTTTTGGCTGGTTTGAAAGCCGGGATGTTGTGTGCAGGAATAATAATAGTGGTATTCTTGGAGATGTTCCTTGCGGTTTTCTTCGCCCGTTTCTTCACGATGAAGCTGCCGAAACCCCTGAGATAAACATTATTGCCAGCCACCATCGAGTCTTTTACTGATTCCATAAAAGCTTCTACGGTTTTCTGTACAGTCACTTTCTCAATTCCAGTGTTCTTGGCAATTTCGTTAACAATGTCTGCTTTTGTCATTTTGCAAGAATTTTAAATTCAACAAATTATTTTGGTATACTGTTTTTTCAATGGTGCAAATATAGAATAATATTTCTCAATAATAATTGTTTAATATTTTTTTTCGCTCCGAATATGCTGATTTTTTGATACCTATATAATAGAGACACGCAATTATGAACAGCATGGCACACCGGGCTGACCTCTCCGGCATGACGGGCAAGGCTCTTTTTCCCGCTAAACTGATTTTTTTGTAACTTTGCACCCTTGAGATCACAATTAACCTGTATAAAATTATGTCATTCAACAAAGTAATTCTAGTAGGCAATGTAGGAAAGGACCCTGAGATCAGGCGTTTCGAAAATAACATAAAAGCATCTTTTTCACTGGCTACCAGCGAAACCTATACTCCCAAGGGTGGTGACAAGGTTACACAGACCGAATGGCACAACATTGTCGCGTGGAGAAGGCTGGCGGAACTGGCCGAGAATTATATCCGCAAAGGCACACAGGTCCTTATCGAGGGTAAGCTGCGCTACCGCTCGTATGATGACCGCGACGGAAACAAGAAGTATATTGTTGAGGTGGAAGCCGATGTGATACAGCTTCTGGGACGCAAACCTGACGGACAGAATCAGTCTTCACAGGGTCAGTCGGCCCAGGGTGGTACCGGAAGTTATTCAGCCCCCTCACAGCCGATGTCGTCACCCGACAACAATATAAGTGAAGACCTCACAACGCGTGACACGGCAGACGACCTGCCCTTTTAGCATTCAAACAACCGCATTTTGGAGACAATACCTTCAGGCTCTCTGGCTGTCATTTCTGCCACTGACCCTTTAACCGGATCAGAGGCTGCAATGATACCCGCAATCATCCTGCTCGTATTGATTATCATCATCTCAGCCCTTGTCTCGGGGGCTGAAGTGGCCTACTTCTCCCTTACCCCCGGCGATATTGATGATCTCAGGCTCAGGAAAAGCAGGAGATCCTCCGCCGCACTACGGCTCCTCTCAAAACCCGACAGGCTTCTCAGTACCATCGTGGTGGCAAACAGTACCCTTAACATTGCAATAATAGTGCTGGCAGCTTTCATCAGTTCACGGGTGTTCGATCTGAGCCATTCACCCATGCTCTCATTTGTGATTCAGGTTGCTGCCATTGCATCTGTTCTGCTGCTCTTCGGGGAGATAATGCCCAAGCTGTACGCTTCCCGTAACCAGCTGAAGCTAAGTCTTATGATGGCTCCGGCACTCTCTGTGGCAGAAGTGATTTTCAGACCCCTGAGCTCAATGCTGAAGCTTTCATCATCGTCTGCCAGGGTGAGATCAAAGCTCCGGGCAGGCAGCCTGAGGATGGATGACCTGTCGGATGCACTTGAACTGACATCTTCAGAGATGAGGGAAGACAAAGAGATACTTAAGGGTATCGTCCGCTTTGGAAATATCAATGTCAATGCCATTATGTGCCCCCGAATTGATGTAACTGCCCTTGAGATTCACCGTGGTTTCAATTCAATCATGCCGGAAGTGATTGAATCCGGCTTCTCGAGGATTCCTGTCTTTTCGGACTCTTTTGATCATGTAAAAGGGATACTGTTTGTCAAAGACCTCCTTCCTCATCTCGAAAAACCTGACTCTTTCAGGTGGCAGTCACTGATCAGACCTCCGTATGTGGTGCCGGAGACCAAGAAGATTAGTGAGCTTCTGAAGGAGTTCCAGGATAAAAAGATCCACATGGCTATCGTCGTTGATGAGTACGGGGGGACAAGCGGCATAGTGACACTTGAGGATATCCTGGAAGAGATCGTGGGTGAGATAATTGACGAGACTGATGAGGAAGAACCACTCTACAGGGAGACCGGTCCGGAAAGCTGGGTCTTTGACGGAAAGGTACTGTTAAACGATTTTCTGCGCATTACAGGAACAGAAAATGATCCGTTCGCTGATCTGAGAGGTGACTCTGAGACACTGGCAGGATTGCTCCTTGAGATGCTGGGCGAGATACCGGCCAAAGGGAGGATGATCACTGCGGGAGGATTTGACTTCACCATTGAGTCAGTCGAGAAGAGACGTATAAGAGAGATACATGCTGTCAGGAAGGGAGGGGAAGCATGAGATACCTTGCATCGATCGCCGCCATGGCTCTGCTGTTGCTTGCCGGCTGCGGACAGCCGCCAGTGCCGCGGCCTGCCGGGTACTTCAGGATAGACCTGCCGGAGAAGAGGTATGTTCATTTTACAAGCCCCTGCTTCTATTCCATCGAATACCCGGAATACGCCAGGATAAACCTGCACCCCTCGATCGCCACTGACTCATGCTGGATGGATATCGAATTCCCTTCCTTTAAAGCCAAGATACACCTTACATATTTCAACCTTCAGGAGAACCTCGCCTCCCTGACTGAATCGAGCCGCGAGCTGGCATATAAACACACCATCAGGGCTGAAGCCATCGATGAAAAAATATGGAGCGATGACTCCGCACATGTCTACGGGATACTGTATGATCTGAAAGGTAATACCGCCTCCGCGGTGCAGTTCTTCATGACTGACAGTGTCAGGCACTACCTCCGGGGATCTCTTTACTTCATGGCACAGCCCAATGAAGATTCACTCATGCCGGTAATAACCTTCCTCAGAGAAGACATAATGCACCTGATAGAAACGCTTAACTGGAGATAGTATGGGCTGTATCACGAAACACTATCTCAACAGGGACACCGTTCTGGGAGTTTGGAAGATCGAGGAAGACCTGCCCACCCTGCTTTCAATGGTTGAGATGGACGCGGAGGACAGGAAGAGATATGCGGTCTTCAGAAGCACGTCACGGAAGATAGAGTTCCTGAGTGTGAGAGCACTGCTTGCCGAGCTCCTAGGCAAAGATGCAAGGATAGTATACAACAAGAACAATAAACCATTCATAAAAGACGGCTCTCACTTCATCAGCATAACCCACTCACACAAGCTGACGGCAATACTTATAAGCAGAAATGAAAGGGTTGGCATTGACCTTGAATACATGCGGACAAATATCAATGCCCTGGCATTCAAGTTCCTGAACAAGAAAGAAAAAGTGACACGACGGTGGGCCGACCGGACATACCATCTCTATATCCACTGGTGCGCCAAGGAGACCATTTACAAGATTTGCGACAAGGAGGGGATAAACATCGTCAAGGATATTACCATTGAACCGTTCGAGGTGAGCGAATCAGGTGAGATAAGGGGGGGAGTGAAGAATGAGCGGATAGATGACCAGTTCACCCTTTACTATTCAAGGTATGACAATTATGCCATCGTGTGGACCAAGAAGAAGCATGAGGATTGATATTCCATACAGGCAGAGAAAAGCGGTGGCGCAGCTTATTGACCCTGACAAGGTTGATGACAAATCGCTGGCACTGACGGCAGAGCATGCAACCATGGCGAAGGTCGATTTCCTCCTTGCCGGCGGCAGCCTGACCAGCGCGCCCGTCAATATACTCATTGAAAAACTGAAGAGGATGACAGATATTCCTGTGATCCTCTTTCCGGGTAATCTCATTCAGCTAACGGCAGAGGCAGATGCCGTATTCCTCCTTTCACTCATCAGCGGACGCAATCCCGAACTGCTGATAGGCAATCATGTAATCGCTGCGCCATTCCTGAAAAACGTCAGGGAGAGCGTCATCCCGGTCGGCTACATACTTGTTGACTGCGGCGGACGCACCTCCGTTGAGTATATGAGTCAGACCTCACCTGTGCCCCGCGACAAGTATGATATTGCAGTAGCCACCGCCCTTGCAGGTGAGATGCTGGGCATGAAGGCAATCTATCTTGAGGCCGGCAGCGGAGCCTCACTGCCTGTTGACATAAAAATGATAGAGGCCGTAAGGGCTGAGATTACCATTCCCCTTATCACCGGCGGCGGACTCAACACCCCGGATAAGATCGACGGGGCCTTCGCTGCAGGAGCAGACATGGTAGTCGTGGGAAACGGCTGCGAGAAGAATGCTCAGCTCATCACTGATGCATGCACTGTCAGGGACAGACACAATCTGAGAACACCAGGCATCTGACTTATCACTTCACACGACAGGGTTTTACCGGAAGAGTTCGTGAAGAGGGTCTCCGTTTGCTGCGTTGGGCAAAGGCACTTTGCACAGTACAGAGAGTGTCACGGCGATATCCCTGATATTGACACTGCGCGTTACAGAGGCCCTGCTCACCGTCCACCCGTACCATATCAGGGGAACATGGCTGTCATATTCATAAGGTGAATTATGACCCGTTACATTGTCATTCTTCTCTACCCAGCCCGGATTGAGAGTGATCATGACGTCACCCGATCTCTGAGGACGGAAGCTGTTGTTCATCTTCAGCAGCAGCCCTCCTGAGAAGTCGCTCATCTCAAAGGCTGTGGAGGGGACAGCCGAGGCTATGCCTGAGAACTGCACCATGAATCTTGCCACCTTTTTCTGGATATCTTCCAGGTCTATGTTTGCATCTTCAATGAGAGCCCTGTTAAGAAAGATCTGGTTGTCAAAGAAGCCCTTGACCCAGTCGCCCTGCCCGTAAACGGCATTGAGATAGCTGCGCAGGAGCTGCAACGACTGGTTAACCCTGAAATATCCCGCGGGGATATGACTCTTTTCAAGCACCGCAGGTATCTCTGATACCCCGTGGGCCGATATGAAATAGACAAGGACATTTTTCTTTCCCAGAGACTTGTCTATCCGGTCAAGCAACATACTCACATTTTTATCGAGACGAACAAGAGCATCCGATGCCTCTACTGATGAGGGCCCGAACCGGTGCCCGACATAGTCAGATGATGAGTATGTAATAGCCAGATAATCAATGTATTCATCTTGCCCCAGCTGTTCATTCTCTATCAGGCGCAGTGCCAGCTCGGTTGTAAAGTCATCGGCAAAAGGGGTCTCCCGGAGGACTGAGTAATCTCTTTTACTGTTGATCAGATTGCCAACCGTAGAGAGAGCCTTAAGATCATACGGGAACCAGGTCTGGTTGTTAAAGCCCCGTTCCATGGCACTCGAATCTATCTGACAACCAGGATACAGAGAAGGATTCATCAGAGGACTCCAGCTCTGGTTCAGATACTGTCCTGGAAGCATAAGGGCATTGAGGTCCTTAAGCCACGCGGGGAGTTCTGCGGTGTAGTAGGTACTGCTCATCCAGGTCCCGGTGCGATCATCATACCAGAATGCTCCGTCGGCGGCATGACCTGCGGTAAGAATTGCCCCCATCTCCTTTATCCCTATTCCGTAGACCTTTGAGGCGCCGCAGGATGACATCTGCAATTCATCGGCGAAGGTTGATGAAAGCAGATTAGCCGGCGAGAAGAGCCCTGTCTCAAAACTGCCTCCGACAGGACTGGCAGTGGGATCCTGAACGCAGAAGATCATCTGATCAGTGAAAGGATGAAACCAGGTGTCAGATGTTATACCGTGCATCGCAGGTGAAGTGCCTGCCGAAATGGTTGCAAATCCCGGGGCAGCCTGGGTAAGGAGGTAATCATGCGAGGCGTTGCGGTAATAGGTCCCCTCGTTGACCATCCTCCTGATGCCGTTGTCAGGAAGCATGTCCCTCATGCGCTCCAGCTGGTCATACCTGAGCTGCTCAACTATTATTCCGATAACAAGCCTGGGCTTCTCCGGAGGTATGTATGCCGACTGTGCAGACAGGGGAAATGAGACAATGACAAAATATATTAATATGAGTATTCTTTTCATCTCTGGAAGTATCTGGTAATAAACAAGCACCAAAAATATCAGTTTTGGATATATGTCCGACGCACCTTGACAACAAAGTAATTAACATAGGGTCATCGGGATATGAACGGCTGTATGACAACCTTACCCCTCAGAACGGTGCCGGAGCTGACTTTATTATATGATATGATATATATCCCCGGTGGAAAGTGACTGCAGTCAATAAACTCAGGGATTCCCGGCAGGGTCACCACATGGCGCGTATCGATCACCTGTCCTGACAGACCGGAGATAGTTACCGTGGCCTCTCCCGCATGACCGGTGGGAGGAAGTATGCCGAACTCTCCGGATGAAGGATTAGGGTAGATGAGCAGTCCTGATACAGGCGGGGCCGGATAAACGGAAGATATCTCTTCCAGCTGAATGTCAACAGAGACGGATGACGTCCAGTCACCGATGGTTATGTCGGTGGACTTTGATACATATCCCGGGCTGGAAAAGGTGAGAGTGTAGATCCCCGGTGAAAGGAACCGGTAAAACTCTCCCGACAGGGTGTCTGAATATACATGTGACGAATCTATGTCATATCCGGCAATGAAGATTTTTGCCGCCAGGGGCTCGCCGGTAGTTTTATCAGTGACTTTGCCCTTCACCCCGTACAGTGCCTCCCCGAGATATCTCAGCAAAGACCTGCTGTTCCAGTTCCAGAGATTCTCGAGGTCAGTGGCAGGAGTCTGTTTTGTCTTGTCGAGCTCCATGGTAACCTCCCTTCCCTGGAGTCCCCAGGTGATGTAATCCTGTCTCCCGCCTCTGATGACATACCATACTGAGCCTCTTGTCACCCCATTGTCAAGAAAGGTCAGATAGCCCGGTTCGGCATGGAGGTGCACCGTATCTGCATATCGCCTGCTGATGTCGTTAAACCATTCGTCATCAGCATGTTCCCTGGTCCACTTATCCCACGGGTAGTTTATCACTTCCTCTCCCGAATGAAGATTGGCCGACAGGACAAAACGTTTCTCCTCCATGAATTTCATCATATCGAGAGTCTCCTTCTGTACCACCGGTGATGTCGGGTTCTCCGGATCGGGGAAGTTGCGGTTGAGGTCATAGCCTGCTCTGTTAACCCTTATCGGAAACAGGATGGTGTCATTGTCTCTGTACATACCGTCAGGGTTGGCGAGGGGGTTTATCCATATCTCCAGTCCTGACACAAGCTCCCCGGGCAGGCCCCCTTTGCTGCTCTCCGAAGCCAGGTACTCTGCAAGCCTCATCAACAGTATGAACCCGGCGAGCTCGTCACCGTGTATGGCCGCGCTGAGCATCACTGCCGGCTCCTCCTCATCTGAGGAGGCATTGTCAGAAATCTTCAGCGCCATCACAGCCCGCCCTCCGATGCTTAATCCTATAGTATCAAGGATGCACACCTCCGGCCACTGTGCGGCCAGACGGTGCATGATGGTATCATAATGCTTCCATGTCGGATATGACTGCCAGAGCATAGCCTCATCAGCT
>JALOMM010000065.1 GCA_025455535.1 Bacteroidales bacterium
AACGAGTATCGCCTTCAGCTTGCCTGAATACTCCACCAGGAAACCCATGTTATTCTGCTCGGCTAGGCTCTTCATCAGCAGTGAGAATTCATCCTCCGCCGAAAAATATTTTTCATTGAAGCGATTGACAATCAGAGTTGCCTGTTCGTCATCATAGGTGCCTGTTCTGAAGAAACCCAGTATCTCACCCGTGGCGTCGTACATATTCAGTGCCTCTCTCACATCCTGAATATCAGCTATGATGGTCCCTTTGTCAAGAGCCGTTATTCCAAATTCCACTGTCCCGCAGAGTACGAAATTGTGCATCGTCAGCTCTCCGTACATGCTTGATCCTACCAGCGTGAAGCGATCACCGGGATTGATTTCCAGTTTATCTGCAAAATCGCTGCTGAGTATTGCTTCATTCCTGGTCATGGGCAGGCGGCCACTCCTGAGTGATGAGGTGATATTCATCCGTTCTGCCTCATCGTTTCGACCTGACAGCATATCTATCCCTATACCAAATGCCGGCCCCTGTGCCCTTGTCTCGCCTGCAGTGTCGGGAACGTCAATCAGTCCTCCGAAATAAATGCGCTCTGCAAAATCCATCTCCGGTATCTCTGATGAGATGATGCCGGTAAGGGTATCAGTACCCAGAATGGCCAGATCATTCGGTGACTGACCTGCGTTCTCCGAGTAAGCGCCGGTCATTATCTTTACATGACCCGCTGCAAACCTTGCATTAAATTCAATGCTGTTTCCTATAACACCTGTCATCCATGCATGGAAGACTACGGTAAGCATTACGCCGGTAGCTGTTACGATTAACGGTATCAGGCTGCGGTTTCTGTCCCTGATGAGCCCCTTGAAAAGAAATCTGATCATTGCATCCTCCCCCTTAAAGCTTCTGTGGGATTAAGCCTGGCAATTTTGCGCGAAGGCCAGTAGCTGACGATGGTGGTTACCAGCATCACTATAAATACTGTTCCTGCAATAAGTCCGAGGCTGTACACCGGGTATAGCTTTTCAGCCATTGCAATGCCGTAGTCGCTGCTTTTGACAGGTATGGCAATGCCGTTTACGGCCTGCAATGTCAGCAGCGGGATTCCGTACAGTGCCCCCACCATTGCTGCCAGCACGGAATTCATCGCTCCCTCGATGGTAAACAGCTTCACAACCTCTCCCCGGGTCATGCCCAGTGCCACATAGGTTCCGATCTCCTTCTGCCTCCTGAATATCGAGAACACCTGGGTGTCGAACACTGCAAGCATCGCAAGCATGAGCAGGATAGCCCATATTATCATTCCCATCGAGCTTTTTGCCTTGATGATCTGCTCTATGTCTGCCAGCAGCGTCCTGTGGTCCTTGAATACCCACTCTTCATTTACAGGGATGCCGCCTGACATCTCTCCGGCTATGATTAATGTTGCCTCACCCGGCAGGAGCATCATCTCACGTAGTTTTTCCATCGGTATCCACACCTGCCCCACGTCGACAGTCGGCACTGTGGTTTCAAAGATTCCGGAAATCCTGATCTCTGTGGCATCGAAAGTACCATTCCTGTCACGCCACCGCAGTGTCACATAATCACCCTCACCGAGCTTTGTGTTCTCAGCCATGGTACTGCCGATAATGGCGGGTATATCATTATCAACTGATACCAGCTTTTCTGTCGGCAGGGCCAGGAGCTTCTGTTCAGGGGGTATACCCTTGATAAGGACTGACTGCATCCTTCCGGCGGGAAAGATGGTCCCCTGTGCAATGAGAACCGGAACTACGGAGGTGTCATTGGCAATTGCCGCCAGCTCACCGGGAATGGTGCCATGGCTGTCAGATAACGTAAACGGATCGTAGGGGTCATAGCTGGCATGCCAGTACTGACCGCCCCCTATTTCCCACTTGATCATGTCATTTTTAGCCTGACGGTCCCATCCTTCCAGCAGCCCTTTGGTCCATATGATAATGACAAATGAGAATGAGAGAACTATGACGTTGAGCCAAGTTCGTAATCCTGCTCCCAGGAGGTTTCTGAATGCCAGATTGAATGCCATCATGTGCGCTTCCTCCGGTTAGTTTTTTTCAATGATCTCATCCCTGTCTACTTTCCCGTCAAGAAGAATAATCTTTCTCCTGACATAGCTTATTACTTTCTCATCATGTGTGGCAAAGAGGAATGTTGTCTGGAGTTCACGGTTCAGCTTTTCCATCGTCTGCAGTATGTTGTGGGAGTTTGCTGCATCAAGGTTTGCCGTAGGCTCATCAGCAAGAACAATGGCTGGTCTCTTCACCATGGCACGCGCTATTGCGACACGCTGGCTCTCGCCGCCTGAGAGCTGTGCCGGCCGTGATTTAATCTTGTCAGTAAGACCTACCCATTCCAGGGCATCAAGGACCATCTGTCTGCGTTTGGCGGTTTCTATCCCCTGAAGCAGCAGGGGAAACTCAACATTCTCAAAAACGGTGTGCACCTGGAAGAGATTATAGCTCTGGAAGATAAAGCCCAGCTTTGACTTGCGCAGAGAAGCCGAGGCTGCCGGTGTGAGACCGGCGACAGACTGCCCGAGTATGACTGCCCTCCCCTCGGAAGGGACATCGAGGGTACCGATAATATTGAGAAGCGTTGTCTTGCCTGACCCGCTCGGCCCTATAATACCTGCAAACTCACCCTTTCCGACTGTGAGATCAATGCCGTTCAGAGCGGTGAACCTGCCGCTTCCCATTGGAAAGTGTTTTTTGAGACCTTCAATTGTTATTATCGTTTCGTTGTCCATCTGACATAGAAATTAATTGCTTAGATATCGAGTACCACCATGATCTGAAATCCTTTCCCTGCAAAACTATTGCTGTCATCGCTGCCAACAAACACGGTAAGCTTATCAGGATTCCAAAATGCCATTAAATATAGACTTATATAATCATATTTCAGCTGGAGGTTTAGAAAACGGTACCACTCTTCCGTATCCCAGTTATAGTATACCAGGCCTGAAATACTGTGGGAAAGGAACAGAGGGTAACTGAGAGAGAGTGTTGAGAAATTCCGGGTTGTCTTCATCTGCTCATCTTCAGCATTGTTGGAATAGTGGAAGAATTCCGAACCGGCATTCAGCCCCTTTCCCAGCGGGAAAGTATAATCAATTCCAAGGCTGTAATAGGTCTCCCACCGGGTAACAAGCAGATTATCCTTGTCGTTTAGTTTTCCGGAGTATTCAAACCATATTCCCGGTCCGACGTCCCATTTGCCGTCAAGGGCAAACATCTGTTCCGTAAAACGGGTGTCAGTAACCAGGGGATTGCCGGCATAAAGCTCAGAATAATCGGCATCGCGGTGGTGATAGCTGAAAGCAATCTCTCCCATGGGCACAGGCAGCTGAAGCCGGCCCCCATACTCCGGAATATCATAGACTGAGGGAACCACTTCCCATCCTTTGGTCCCCTTGTTCCCGTAGAGAGTCCACAGCCAGATGTTCGCGTTGTTATTGAAATAGTATCGCCCGAGGAGGGCGTAGACACCGTTGGTCAGCTGAAGGGGATCCCTGAAGTCGATATTGTCAAACCACATCAGCGGCCGGAGAATATTTGAAGAACCGAAGTTGATTTTTTGCAGCCCTGCCCTTATCTCAAGATTGGAGGTCGAATATCTCATCCAGAGACGGTAGGCCTTGAAGTCATATGTTGCTGTATCTAATTCAGCACCTGTAAATAACAGATTTCCATATGTGTTAACAGATAATTCCGCATCGAATTTGCTGTTCCTGCCTGTCTTCCATGAAGGACTGAGGGTGGGAATATATCTAATACCCGCCTGGGTGTACAACTGTTCTGTATAATTTGACCCGACCCAGGTGCTTATCTGGTTGTCAAAGCCAAGAGTCAAATTCTGTCCACTGATTGCCTGCGGAAGGCACAAGATCAATGCTATGCACTGGTATAAAATCCCGGATCTCACCCTTTTGGTCCTTCTCCTTTTTTGTCTGCGACTCTTTTAATAACTGCATACAGGCTGTACCTGTCAAGTGCTCTGCCCATGCTTTTTCCCATAAGGATAAATTCCGATACCTCCTCTTCGGTAAAGGCCAGACCCCTCTTCTTTTTCAGCTCGATGAAGCGGGCCAGATCCTTTCGCATTGAGATCCAGAAGAGGCAATTGATCAGAACCATGAAGAGGGCATATCGCCAATCGTCAAACCAGTACCACAGCCAGAAGATGAGTATCACATATCCCCCCCAACGTATTACGAGTACGCTTCCTGCAATGAATCCGAGAAGGGTCGCAGCGAGGTTGGCAACGATAAGTCCGAACCAGTTGATTACGAGAATAATTCCGAGTATGGATGATTCCCCGCGGCCGCCGACAAACCTGTAATAAACCGGGAAATTATGGCCTGCCACACCGAAGAGTGCTACCAGGAGGAACCAGAGCTCACCAGGGAAAGCAAGTTTGACCAGCAGAGTTGGTACGGCAACTTTCAGCATATCGGCAACAGAGGTGATGACTCCATACCTGGCCCCGATCTTTTTAGTCACCAGGGTGGCACTTACCAGGTCTGATTCGAAGGTCTCATCAGAATGAGGTACCGGCTCCGAGAAAGGTTCAATCTGACTCTTCTTCGTTGCCAGATAATAAACAATGCGGGCAAAAGAGACTGATCCGACAAGATAAGCCGTGACACTGCATATTATTGCAGTAAGCCATGGATGATCAGCCAGGTATGTAATTCCTTCACTCATAATCATGAACTGTTAAAAGTCCGTTTGATCCGTTTACCGTGACCTTGAGGCCGCTGCCCAGGGCACAGGCATTTGCAACTGAGACGAGGGCAGGGATACCCATTTCACGGGCAATGATAGAGCTGTGTGAGAGCATACCCCCGGTTTCAGATACTATGGCTCCGGCCTTGACGAGTATGGGTGTCCAGCTTACGTCAGAGAAAGGTATCAGCACAATGTCTCCTTTTTCAACTGCCGTAAAATCATCTGTATTCCTTACGACCCTGGTCCTGCCTGTATAAGATCCGGATGAGGTGCCAATACCCGGATGATTTACGAACCTGCGGGTATCAGGCTGAGGAGCTTCATCACCATAGATAACCGGCGGAAGAACAATATCCTTTGTCTCATCCATCTCTTTCTTGCGTTCCAGTATAAGCTCCCTGAAACGGCTGTTGCCCGGATTATCCGGGTCATTCAGAATCATATCTGTCTCTTCCTTATGGAGATAGAAGATGTCATTTTCAGACTCTATGAACCCTGCGGCCGCGAACTCCCTTCCGAGGCTAAGGAACAGCCTCCGGAAAAGACCGTAACCAAATATGTACAAAGAGCTGATCTGCTCGCGGTAGAGCTTGAATCTGCCGGCCTTAAGATAGGTTTTGAGCAGTGACCGGCTGAGCTTAATGCCCTTTTGTCTCAAGTCGCCAGGACTGTAGAGTTCGGCTCTTGGCTCATGATTGGCTGAATTCAGTATCATATTGAAAACCTGATCCGGGTTTTCCTCCCATTTCGGGAATGAAAAGTCGTTGCCGCTCTCACTGAGATGACCGAAGTCTTTCATGAACCTGTCAAATTCCAGGGCTATTGATGCTGCTTCCGGAACTGACCTCAGTCGTTGAAGTGAACTGCATCGTTCTCTCGGCCCTTCGGGAAGGCTTTCAATGGCGTTTTTGATCCTCATGACAGCCGGCATGGGTGTGTAGTCATCCAGCTGCGGAAAATCGCGACGGAAATCAAGATTGTCATAGCCGAGCCCCTTTTTGGCGAGCCCTTTCCTCAGTCTCTTGTGGTGGAGGGTCATCAGGATAGGGGCCATGATATTGATGTATGCCATCCGCTGACCTTCAGAAAAGAGGATTGAATAGTATTTGCCGAATGACCGTGCAGAAAAACCGTTCTCCAGTTCAGCCTCAATCGCGGTGAATCTTTTCTTAAGGTCATTGTATTCCGAGATGAGCTTCTTCTCGAACCTCATTTTGTCAATGATGAACCTGATAATTCTGAATGAATGCCTGAGTGTTTTAAAGCCGGGTTTTACTGAAGGCTTTTTATTGTCAGTGCTGAGCATCATCTGCTCGAGAGCGTCTGTTGACATTCCGAATTCACTGAATATCCTCCCCAGCGCCGCAATGTTGAAATAAGTCTGGTAATAGAACGGTTTTGCCAGCTCATCAGGCTTGACACTCAGCGGGCCTGTTATTTCAGAAAGAATCTTTATCCATGTTCCGTTGACCATGGGGATGTTCACTGACCATATCAGAGGCTTGACCTGCCCGGGCAGCATCTCCTTGGCCATCTTGTTGGAGTAGATATTAAGCTCCTTTCTTCCGGTTATCTGCCTGAGCTGAAGATAGTAAAGATGTTTACCGTCCCAGGCCCATTCAATATCGGCGTGCTCCCCGTAATACCGCCTCAGCTTTACCGTATCGGCTGCCACCTTCTTTATCACAGGGTAGAAGCGATGGCCACTGTCACCTTCAATAACCTCATCCTTCCTTATCCTCCACCGCAGGGGGGTAACCCCTTTCTGAACAAGATCTTCCCCGAGACCCTCCAGGGCTTCGATCACTGTCTCATTCTGGTTTGTGACCGGATTGCGGCTGAAGCTGACTCCTGCCAGCTGTGATTCGATCATCTCCTGGATGATAACGCCGCATTTAATGGCTGTGATGCCTGTCCTCCTTAGATACTCGTTGTCATTAAGGTGTGAAGCTGACTCCCATACTGTGCGAACTGCGTCAATGATATTCTCTGTTCCCCGCACATTCATGAGAGTCTGAAACTGACCGGCAAAGCTGAACTCCTTTGAATCCTCAGCAGTGGTAGAGGACCTGACCGCATAAAGTTTATCAGGCAGAGCAAGCACCTCCCTGCGGAGCTCATCCAGCACTGCAGATCCTGCCTTAAGATACCTTTCATGCGCCCTGATTGTCACAAGGAAGGTGAGGGGGATGTTAAAACCGTACCTGTGAAGAAAAATCAGGGAATTGGCCTTATTCCCTGTCTCGTCTGATTTGAGCCCTGCTCTTAACCGCTTTATCAGTTGCTGATTCTTCATTTTCCTGACAGTGGCTAAACTATTCCTGTTGCTGAAATTGTCTTTTTCTTCAGATCAGAAGCTGAATATGTTGTTAATCACTAAGTCAAAAATAGCAATTCTTTTAAGACCTAACCGGCCTCCGACAGTTTCTTTATCATTCCTCCAAAGACAATTGCATGAAGCGGAACGATAGAATACCAGTACATTCTCCCCCATAAGCCCAGTGGCCTGAATGTTGCGGTCTGGCAAAGCATGTTGTCTTCGATCCGGAATTCGAGCCATGCTTCTCCCGGGAGTTTCATCTCAGCATAGATCACTCTCCAGAAGTCGAGTGCATCGCCCGGCGAGATGTCGCTGCTGTTTCTTCTCCCCCTGCGAAGGCCGACTCCTCCTGACAGTTTGTCGAGGAATCCGCGCAGCCCCCATAGCCAGTTGGCATGATACCATCCGGTTTTTCCCCCTATTGCCCATATCTTATTGAGTACTGCTTCCTCATCGCTTATCGGCATTACTCTTTTGTCGAACAGGCAACCGTAAACCG
>JALOMM010000066.1 GCA_025455535.1 Bacteroidales bacterium
TGATGCGCTCCCACATGCGGTCGGAGTAGAAAAGGCCATAGTCGATACCGGACCGATCTTGTCGTAGTGATTTTTGAGGGTGACTGAAGCGTCTTCCAGGGGAGCACATGTGTCAACAACAATATCAGCAATGTCGAATATCGTCTTCCCCGAGGTGTGCCTTGTCTTTTTTCCCATGGCTGCAGCCGCCGAACCGAAGACCACCACTTTCATCCCTTTCTTCTTCGATTCGAGGGCTATGTCAATATTTACGTTGTTAATACCTGAATGGGAGAAGAGCCACATAGTGTCACGTTCATCAAAGGTATAACCTTTCATGATCTCGACTCCGTATCCTTCAACCCTCTCAAGAAACACAAACTGATGGACCCCCATTTCGCCGGTGATGTGTGTGAAGAAGCTCAGGGGTATCTCTATCATGGGGTGGAACCCGACAAATCCTCCAATCCTGGGATACATCTCCTCAATAGGCAGGGTCGCATGGCCGCAGCCAAATGTGTGCACCCACCTCCCGCATTCAATTGATTCTGCCATCACCTCCGCAGCCTTGCGGATGTTTTCCGTCTGAGTTTCCTCAATCCGGGACATAACGCCCCTGGCGTTCTTAAGCCATTCATTCGCTAACATCATATATCCGATTAAATTACTGGTTTACTGGTTTTCAGCTTCTTAAAGACAATGAGACCTAAAGTGATCATAACAATTAGTTCAACAGACTGCACTGCCGGCAGAGTTTTCACTCCGAATTTTTCCACTATCAGCCCCATCGAGAAATTAATGAGCATGTTTCCGAGGAGGGCGATGGTGAAGGCCAGGCTGAAGGCGGTGCCTGAGAGGTTCGGGTACCTGTTTCCGACGAAACCGAGCATAATGGGAAATCCGCCTGCAAGGCCCGCTCCCAGTATCAGCAATCCGGCTGCGGACTGGAACAAAGTCTTGCCGGTCACTATTGTTATGAGTGCAATAATCAGTATTCCGAATGATATGACCAGCAGTCTCTTCTCCGGCACATTCCTGAATATGCTGCCAATCATCAGGCGCATTATTGTCATCCCTGCAACATATGCTGAAAGACCCATCAGTGCACTGCTCTGTTGCACTGAAAACCTGTCGATGAGGTACGTGGTTGTCCAGTTGTTCACCAGGGCCTCAAAAGCGCTCTGAAAGAAGAGAAAGAAGGCAATGAGGAGAAGTGTTTCATCCCTGAAGAGTGCGAGCATCTGTCTCGCAGATGCGCCTCCCGACAGTTTGGCCGGGGGATACTTAATAACGAGGAACAGTATTGCCGCAGCCAGGGCAATAAAACCTGTAAGTGATACTATGACATCGAACTTAAAGGCTTTTTCAAGCACGCCCAGAAGGATAGGCATGCCCAGGGCGCCGAAGCCGAAGAACATGCCCAGCAGGCTCAGGTCGGCCCCCTTGCCTGAGGTGCTGATGTCAGACACCAGGGCGCTGGTGGCACCGTTGAGTGCACCTCCGCCCAGCCCGATGAGGAAGATGAAGATGTTCAGAATTCCAGTTGATGGAGAGAACGCCAGTCCCTGGAAGCCTGCGAACATCATCACGGCTGCCGTTGTCATAAGAGGCTTGTATCCAAATCTGTCACACAGTGGTCCGAACAGGAGTGAACCGGCAAGTACGCCCAGCGGCAGTATTGAGAAGAGGGTCCCGGCAGCTACAGCATCAAGCGAATATTTCTCTTTGAGATCGGGCAGGATAGCCCCGAGGGTTATAAGGCCGATACCGAAGAGGAGCATTCCAAGGCAGGCAGACCAGAAGACCGTTCGTTTACTGTACATGTTCAGATTGTTTGTCGTTTGATACCGGATATCTTTTTCATAGCCAGGTAGCCGGCCCCAAGAACTCCTGCGTCACCGGAAAGGGCTGTTGGCTCAAATGTCACCTGTTTGATGCTTATCGGCTGTGCCCATTTTTCCGCTTCGGCCATGATCTCAGGTATAAGCCCGGCAGCCGGCCCGAATACTCCGCCGCCAAAGATTATCTTTTCAGGATTGAGGAGGCTTACAAAGTTTGCAGCAGCCATTCCCCAGTATTCAACTGCCTGCCTTATAATTATCTCAGCAATCCTGTCTCCCTCTTTCCATCCCCTGAACACATCCTCGGCCGTAAGTTTACGGTGTTTCATCTCGTGCAGTATACCGGCATATTCAGGGTCGGAATGAAGGAGCTCTTCGGTCCGCCGGGCGATACCCTCTCCTGAAGCATAGTACTCAAAGTGTCCGCAGTTTTTATACCTGCTGTCAAAGGGTCTGCTGAGTGCCATCCATCCTGTTGCACCGGCAATGTCATGGGCACCGTGCAGTATCTCTCCGTTTACCATTATTCCGGCACCTATACCTGTTCCCACTGCAATAAAAACAGCATTCCTGCATCCTTTTGCATTGCCCTTCCAGACCTCGGCAGAGATATAGCATGCCCTGTCGCTTTCTATTGTCACCGGGGTGTGGCCGGCGACCCCTTTTATCTCGCGAAGCAGAGGGTAGTCATCCCATCCCGGAATGTTCGGGGCCCATACAGTACCGGCTGCCTGGCGGCTTATGCCCGGGACAGAGAGACCAATGGCCTTAACACGATGACCCAGGCTCTCTGCTTCTGCAATTATTTTTGCTGCTCCGACGGTGATCAGTTCACCGACATCGGTGCCGGTCCGGTTGTCAATTGCGGTAATTTCCCTGATGTGTACATCCCCGTTGTGGTCAAAAACTGCAAAGGCAATCTTTGTTCCCCCTATATCTATTCCCAGAAGTGCCATTATTCAGTCAATGAAATTCATTTTTTCGTTATGGAAGAGCCCCTTGAGCTTAAAGTCACTGTCAAGTGCTATCAGGTCGGCCCTGCATCCCGGAAGAATCTTGCCTCGGTCAGATACCTTTATGAGTGATGCAGGGTAAAGGGTAGCCATTCTCAAGGCTTCTTCGGGATGTATACCTGCATGGTCAACACAGTTCCTTACTGCTCCGAGCATTGTGAGGTTGGCTCCTGACATTGTTCCGTCCGGCAGAGTGAAACGGTCATTCTGTCTCACATGCTGATAGGTCCCGCGGTCATTCTCCTCAACGGCGTCAGAGACCAGAAAAAGCCTCTCCTTCATTATCTTCTTGCTTATTATCAGCATATTGAAGTCAACGTGAATGCCGTCAGCAATAATACTGGCACAGGCCTTTTCAGAATTGAATGTCGCCCCCGGCAGACCCGGATCACGGTGATGAACAGGTGACATGGCATTAAAGAGATGTGTAGAGGTCTCTATGCCCCACTCAAATCCCTGTGTGGCTTCCCTGAAGGTGGCATTGCTGTGTCCTGCCGCCACGGTCACTCCGTGGTCTCTCATAATTGTTATGATCTCACGTGTGCATACCTCAGGGGCTACTGTCATCATCCTTATTACTCCGTCTGCCTCTCTCAGAAGCGCAAGCAGATCTTCGGCAGAGGGCTTCCTGATCAGTTCCCTGGCATGAGCGCCTCTCTTGGCCAGGCTGATATAAGGGCCTTCAAGATGAAGCCCCAGGACAGCAGAATGGGGATTTTCCTTAATGACCCTGAAAGCAGCGGAGTAAACTTCATGGCTGTTTGTGGGCAGTGCGATGAGAAAGCCTGTCGTGCCGCTGTTTAAGATAGCTCCGGTCATGGCTTCCAGTGCCTCAGGAGCAGGGTTTGCTGAGAAAAGAAATCCGCCTCCGCCGGCTATCTGAAGATCAATAAGCCCGGCAGTGACAAGAAAACCCTGGCAGTCAGTCACAGTTACTCCTGAGGTGATCGCGTCAGCTTTTGCAAAACCGGTGATCCTGCCGTTTTCGATCAGCAGGGATCTGTCACGGATTATCTCCGTGCCCGTGAAAAACTGAGCATTGGTAAGTACAGCTGCCATGTGAATCTTTTCCGTACTAAGGTAGCATGATTCTGAAGAATTTTGACTCCAGCGGCATGAGCTTCATCACCTGTGAAGAAACTGGCCGGCCTGTTGCGTCAACCTCTGTTACCTGAAGGTCTGTTCCCGTGATGCCGTTCTTAAGATTCAGCGCCGTCTCTTCTCTGCCTGTCTCACGAAGATGGGCTATCAGTGATTTGCCGTCATCAGAAGGCCTGATGCTTATAAGGACCACATTCTGAGGCCATCCGCTGATGAATGATCCGTAACTCATGTCATCTCCGGGACCGTCACCTGGAATTATGCGGGTCAGGAACGGGACCCTTGTTCCCCATCCGAACTGTGTCGCAAACCTGTCTGACGCATCAGATGAGGAGGTTATATTGTAAGTCCATGTATGGCCTCCTCTCTGGTCAGCATTGAAATTGGTCACCCAGTAGTTGTTCATCGGCCACGAGTAGAGATGAGTGCCCTGCGGCATTGCTCCGGCCCTGTACCTGCCTGTATTGATTGCACCGAACTGCCAGAGAGGCATTTCACCGCAACCGATCACCATCTGGCTTGCAGCATTGCGTACTGCTGTGAAATTCTGCACGGTATACCAGTCGTTTGATGACCCTGTGATCTGATCTTTGCCTGTCTCAATGACACCTCCTGCAACCTCCGTAAAATGTTTCCCCCCTTCAAGAGCGAAGGGAAAAGCAATATAGAAGCTCTCGGGGTCTGTAATGCTTTTCTTGACGATCGAATAATCAAGATCTATCCGTTTTTCAGTATTGAACAGTTTTATTTCAAAGCTGTATCCTCTCGGTCCTATCGCCGTCTCCGATTCGCCAATGAATTTTATGGTGTTCCATATCTCACCCTCCTCTGCATGATCAAAATACACTGTATCAAGAGGGTATCTTGCGAAGTCATTGAGCATCCTGCTCTCCATCTGTGACCTGTTGCCCAGTTTCTCAAGGATGAATTCGCCCATGCCGTATGGCGCATCAGGGTCTGTCAGTTCTTTCCCGAGCTCCTTGTCATACAGGGATTTTATGACTCCCCGTGACCTGTCGGTCTCAATGCGGTACCATTTGTTTTCCATAACGGTGACGGACTCATCCTGGCTCTGTTCAACGGGCTCTTCAGCCCTGATGAGGAACTTACCGTATCCGAACGCCGGGATATCCCTGAACCATATGGCCCAGTATGTGCCATCTGACCGGTACCATAACGGCTGTGTTGCAAGGCGCATTCCCTCACGGTCATATATCCCCGCTCTCTTACCCCTGGGAACTATCTGATGATCGATGTAAACGATGGCCATTCCTGCTCTGTTCCAGTTAAGGGTATTGAAAACCACGATGGAAGGGACCTCTTCTCTGGCGAACATGCTCTGCAGCAGACCCATTGCCGATTCTCCCAGCATGGTGGTCCTGCGGTTTGCTTCCCAGGCATACGACTCTTTCATCGCTCTCTGTTCCATGGTGGGTTTGCTGTAGGGCTCGCGCACACTCTCTGAATATCCCGTAGTGTGTTCCGTATAGAAGAGCAGGGCATTATTTGCCAGGTCAATGTTCATCCCTGTCTCTGCCGGGAGGGGGATATCTGCCATGGCAGCCATTGAGAGGCCGGCCATATTGGCTTTCAGTGTCGCCGCTGAACTTCTTGTGACGGCCACCTCGCGTGCTGATGCTCCGAAACCGTCAGTCCACCAGTCTGGCCATGCCCCTCGTATCACCGGGAATTCAGCGGAATGGGCCTGCTCCATGCCGGCAAAAAATGACTCGGCAGTTGAGGTTGTAAGCTTCGGCCAGTCGAAGAGGTCGTTCCATTCTTTTATAAGGTCACTCATGAAGGTAGACGGCGGGGAGTTATCAGTCAGGTAACCGGAGTGCTGTATGGCCATCTCATTATACGGATAGTCTTTAGAGGCGAGGCTGATGAGATAATTAAGGAGGTTGTTCTTGAACTTGTCAATATCACCCGACTGTATCTCCATCACCGTATTGCCAGTCATGTAATGCTCTGCCCTGAATGTGAGCATCCGTTTTCCTGAAGGCGATTCCCACCAGAACATGGTAGGCTTGTCAAAACAAATGAGGGCACGGTGTCCGTGCGTTCCCATATTCAGGTATTTAACACCAAGCCTGTCATAATAATCATTCAGACACCACCCGATACCGTTGACATCATTCTGCATTGCCAGCTTAACCGGAATTCCGTGCGACTTGATTCTCCCAAGGGCATCGAGCGAGGCTGCCAGTATCTGTTCATCAGGCAATTCGTCAAAATTGAGTATCATCCCGGTAACTTCAATCCTTCCTTCGGCGATTCTCTTTTTGAGTCTTTCTATCTGGCCAGCCGGTCTGCATTTGAGATATTCGTCAACAGCCCACGAAGTCTCGCAGGTCCATCTGAACTTTGCATTTTCAGGGTAACCGTCAGTGGCATCACAGTAATCGAGAGCATAATCGATATATCTCAGGTGCTCGGCAAGTATTTCCGTCTGTGAGCGGGTGTATCCTATATCAGTATGAGAATGCTGGATGAAGCTAATCGTCCATTTTCTTACCGGATCGAGGGTCACGGTATTGTTAAGTGTAAAGTCACCTGCAACTACCTTTAGTTTCACTTTCGCAGGTTTGGTCACTGCCGGGAGCCCCAGGTTAACCGCATTGTAACCGAACTTAAGAGGAGTTGATTTCAACAGCCTGCCGTTGGCATAAATCTCTGCATCAGTATCTTCCCCGAAATAAAATATCGCAGCTTCAACAAGCTGAAGCGGTGAGCCGTCGTTTTTCAATATCGCCGGGAAAGCATTCAGTGAGACACCTGTCCTTACCGGTTTTCTGAATGTCATATACCATGAACTGAGACTTGAGGCACTGCCCGTAACCCTGATCTTCAGCGGCACGCCAGCCTTCACCCTGTCAGCCGGCAGACGCAAGATCATGTACCCGTGATGGTCGCCATGCTGGTCAATCATTATTGAGCGGAACGCAAGCGATGATCCACCTTCTCCGCTGATATCCCATTCTGAGCGGGTGTCAGTATAAAATGAGAAGCTCTGAACCCCGTCAACTGACAGGTCCATTCTTGCAGAGCCCGGACCGGAACCGATGGCTGCTATCCATACGAAGGCAGCATACCTCTCATTTATCTTCTCCCTGACTGCTTCAGTCTCCCACTCCATGAAATCCTTTCCGCTGGTAGCCCTGATGAGGATGCTTTCACGGAGACCCGGAATGCACGAGTGATACTCAAAATCAAGTCCTGATATTTTCCTGGCATAACCGTTGACCATATGGTCTTCAGGTGTGAAAAATGACTGGCCGGCAGCTGTCACGGATGCCAGAACCAGAAGGCTGAGAATAATTGATAAGTTCTTCATCGCATTTTTTATTGTTTAACAAAGGCTTTGACAAGAATTGCCTCACCTCCTGAAAGATTTGTTATCGTTACAGATCCGGCTGCGGCCGGAATAATAAATGTCTCTGCGTAGTTATACCGGTGAGAGACTCCGTTAAGTGCCTCCACTAAAATGGCATCACCTTCCACAAGACTCATAACCAGGCATTTGTTTTGGGTCTGGATATCAATTGAAGTTCTGAAGCTGTACCTGTGAACGTCATAAAGATGGGTCTCATGGGTGGGAAGATGCCA
>JALOMM010000067.1 GCA_025455535.1 Bacteroidales bacterium
CATTCGCATGCCAGGTTGCGGGTCAGCATCTTGAGCCCTCCCTTGGCTGCAGCATAGGCAGAGACTGTCTCACGCCCCAGCTCACTCATCATCGAACAGATGTTGATGATCTTGCCGCCCCCCTTCTTAATCATGCCGGGGGCGACTGCCTTTGACATGATGAAGGGACCGGTGAGGTCAATATCTATCACCTCCCGGAACTCTGCCGGAGACATTTCGAGGGCAGGTATTCTTTTTATTATACCTGCATTGTTTACCAGTATGTCAATAACTCCGACTTCGCTGCTTATCTTCGCGATGCTGCTTCTGACAGCCTCCTCGTCGGTGACGTCAAAGAGGTATCCCCTGGCGTCAATGCCTGAGTCATGATATTCCTTCAGGGCATTCTCCACTCTTTCAGGATTCCTGTCGTTGAAAACGATCGAAGCACCTGCTGATGCAAGTGCCTTTGCCATTGCCATCCCGATACCGTATGAGGCCCCAGTGACAAGGGCTGTTTTGCCGTCAAGACGAAACTGGTCAAGTATCATAAGTGAATTCCTTTATTGGTTGCTTTACCGGAGATCAGTCGCTTTGAGAAAGTCCTGGTCACCGTAGTCCAGATTCTCTCCTGCCATCCCCCAGATGAATGTGTAGTTTGATGTTGCAGTTGCAGAATGTATAGACCACTGCGGCGAGATAACAGCTTCATTGTTCTTCATCCAGATGTGTCTTGTCTCGTCGGGCTGGCCCATGAAATGGCAGACAACGTTGCCTTCCGGCACCTCGAAATAAAAATAAACCTCCATTCTCCGGCCGTGGGTATGAGGAGGCATCGTATTCCATACGCTTCCCGGCTTAAGCTCTGTCATACCCATCTGCAGCTGGCAGGTCTCAAGCACCTCCCTGACAAGCATCTTGTTAATGATCCTGTGGTTGGCTGCCTCCGGCGACCCCATCTCCGTCTGTATTGCTTCGTTCCTTGTTACCTTCCTGTCAGGAAAATTACGGTGTGCCGGTGTCGAGCAGAAGTAGAAGAGAGCCGGGTTATCACTGTCGATGCTTTCGAAGAATACATCCCTGTCGCCTGAGCCGATGTATAGTGACTCCTTGTAATCAAGGCTGTACGGAGTGTCGCCGACCATCACCCTGCCTGCTCCGCCAACATTATATATGCCCAGCTCACGGCGGTGAAGGAAGAATGATGCCTTTACCTCTTCCACAGGCTCAAGCCTCAGGCTCTCACCTACAGGCTTGGCCCCTCCAGCAATCATACGGTCATAAAGGGAGTAGACCATTGATACTGTGTTGTCAGTGAATATGTTGCTGACAAGGTGCTCCTTCCTCAGGCGTTGTGTGTCCCACTGTCTCACGTCACCAGGATGAGCCGCATATCTGATCTCGATGGTTGTTTTCATAACATCAGGTTCTGATAATACAAAAGTCGTTTAAAAAAAATAAAAAAGTTGCAGAATCAGGTTAAAGTTGTGTACTAATTGGGACGGGGCAGGCTTCGCGGCCCTTCGACAAACTCAGGGCAGGGGGCGAGGGGCA
Organism: Bacteroidales bacterium; assembly: GCA_025455535.1. Lineage (GTDB taxonomy): Bacteria > Bacteroidota > Bacteroidia > Bacteroidales > VadinHA17 > SR-FBR-E99. The sequence goes on from JALOMM010000067.1 coordinate 1,534, forward strand.
GGGGGCCCTCCTTCTCCGCCAAATGGCGGATACGGAGGGTGAAACGAGGGAGCAACAGTTGGAAATTTGCGATTTGCGATTTGCGATTTGCGAATAGTCATAGAATAGATATCAGGCAGTAGTGTTGACCGTCGGACCGTCGGATTGCAAGACCGCAAGACCATCAGAAAGCGCAGCGTCAGCAGCTAGAACCTGAATCCCAGCTTTATCTCGAGCCTGTTGTAGTAATAGAAGAAATCTTCGGTAGAGGAGGTTGAGGTGGTGACTGTCTCCTTGGTCCTGAAGTACCTGTATGCGAAGCTCATGTAGGTCTCCATGTCACCTGCCGAGAATGATGCACCCAGACCTAACGTGGCTGTCGGACCGCCCTTGTATTCACGTTCTTCAGTGTACCAGTAATCAACGGGATAGATGCTTGACCACATCGGGTAATAGATCATCTCATCCTCGTTCTCCGATATCATGGCCATGTATCCTGCGCGTCCGAAGAAGAACGGGGAAGTGCGGCTCTCCCTGAGATAAAACCTGAAGCCTGCATACAGAGGGGCGTAGGAATGACCTATGAACTCGAGGCCTGATCCTGCTTCCACCATATACCGTGTCCCGAACGTGTAACCTCCGCTGAGGCCGAATGAGAACGGGGCAGGATACTGACTGTTTTGCGGACCGGCGAGAAACCCTATTTCAGTTCCCGCTCCAAAACCCTGTACTTTCCTGGTAACGGTTGCTTTATCATATATTACATAATGGTCTACCTCGGTGCTGTCAAAGACAAAGAGGCTGCCGTCAGAGGTACGGACTGAAACCTTGTTTCCTGAAACCTGCTCCATCTTTCCAAAGATCTGGCTCCCGTTTTTAAGGTACAGGGCGTCTTTATTTTTCTGAGAATAAGACTGAGTGCTGAAAATCAGCAGTATTGCAGCAATAATGACCGGGGTTTTCATTTACATCATGGTTAAGGTTTCACACTTTTGCATGGTTTTTGCACAGAGTAAAAGTGCAAAAGCCTTATCTATGAAAACAAAAATCGTTCCAATTTTAGTGTTGCTGGCGATCCTTACATCTTGCGAAGAGAAAATTTACCGTGAGTATGAGGGGAACGCCCCGGTCTATCTGTCTTATGCAGAGCTCAGAAGTTCAGTCGCTTCAGAGGCAGGAAGAACTCTTGAACACCCGGGAAAGATATATTTTAAGGATGACTATATTTTCATCATTGAAAACCTGGAGGGATTTCATGTTTACGACAACACCAATCCGGCAGCACCTGTACACAAGACTTTTATAAAGGTTCCGGGAGCTGTTGACATCTCTATTGCTGGCTATATAATATATGTAGACAGTTATGTTGATCTGGTGGTCCTCGATGCAGAGGATATCAATAATATACACGAGGTATCGAGGGTGAAGGATGTCTTCCCTTACCTGGTACCGGAGACCGGCAACGACCTCCCTGTCGGTAAGGTAGATCAGGATAAGGGTGTGGTAGTAGCTTACGAGATCAGACGGATAAGGGAAAAGGTGGAGAGCTATACCTATCCGAGATATCCTATAGTTTATGACGGTGTAGCTGAGAGATTCAATACAAACGGAGGTTCTTCTGGTGTCAGCGGTTCGGGCATAGGCACTGGAGGGTCAATGGCACGGTTCGGGATAAAGGGTAATGTTCTTTATGCAGTTGACAACAGTGCCATAAATGTCTTCGACATTTCTGACAGGGTGAAGCCGAAGAAGTTTTCCAGCAGCGGTGCCTGGTGGGGTATTGAGACTATGTTCCTGACAGACAAGTATATGTTCCTGGGGACGACAACGGGGGTGGCGGTCTTCAATCTTGCCGTTCCTCTGAATCCGACCTATATCTCGTTTTACAACCATTTCCGCAGCTGTGACCCTGTGATAGTTGACGGTGATATTGCATACGCCACCCTGCGCACGGGAACAACCTGCGGAGGAACAGCGAGCAGGCTTGACGTAATTGATATTGAACCCATTACCACTCCGTCGCTGCTGCAGACATACCCTATGACCAATCCTTACGGTCTGGCGAAGGACGGTGACCTGCTCTTTGTATGTGACGGCACTGACGGACTTAAGATATATGATGCATCGGATTATTTGCACATCACTCAGCACCTCCTTTACTCATATCCCTCTCTGAAGGCATATGACGCCATACCGCTTGGCTCTGTGCTTGTGATGATAGGTGATGACGGACTTTACCAGTATGATTATTCAAACCCGGCCAATATTGTAATGATAAGCCATATTGGCGTGGATGATTAATCAGGTGATTGGCAGTACTCAGTCGGCAGTCAGTATATAGCTGAAGACGGGAGACGGAAGACCGAAGACGGAAGGCTTCCTACTGCCTATTGCCTAATGCCTACTGCCTGCTAAAGATACTTCCTGTCCTCCTCCGGAATATCGAAGTACTTGTCGTACAGAGAAGCGTCAGGACCCTTCTTCTCCACACCGGAGTCAGTAAGCTTATAGGTACACTTTTCGCCGGCAATGCCCGAGAAATAAATATCAAACTCCTTGTGCTTTTCATCTATCATTATCAGCCTGACCAGGTGAGGATATCTCATGCTGTTAAGCTGTGAGTGGCAGATGGGACACGTATAGATATATTCGACTCCGTCCTCTATCCTGAATGAAGAATGGGTCGTTTTTGTGTAGTTACCCAGCTCGGGGTTGAGAAATACCAGCCCTCGTACAGAACTGTTCATTTTCGTTGCAGCAAGGACGATAGACGATTTTACTGTCAGGTGTCCCCTGCATGCTTTACAGAGATATTCGAGTGCCATAATTAACCTCCTGGTTATCTATTTGTTTGCGCTTTGATTTAACTGTTTGCTGTTATTGTCCAATATAGGCATTTTTTTTGAAAAAAGCAACCTCTTTAAATTTATCGGTATAACCATTTCCCTTCCCTTCATTACTGCCGGCATCAGTGACCGGTTGTTAATATTATTTGATTTCTTCTCATAAACATGATATAAGTAAGGTTTTTAAATATCCATTGTTATTAATTTCACAACCGAAAATTTTATCTTTTTATTTAGTTTAACCAATTAATTAATTAAAAATCAATTCATATGTATCACACTGGTAATCTTGTGAAGGATCTGGCTGAGAAACATGGCCGGAAGAGAGAGAGCCTGATGCCGATCCTGCAGGATATTGTTAGAAAGTACAACTACCTTACTGATGAAGCTATGGTAGAAGTGGCAACTGAGCTCGACATCTCGGCAGCAGAAGTTTACGGGACAGCTTCATTCTATACCTTCCTGGACACAGTTCCCAGGGGTAAGAATGTCATCAGGGTATGCAAGACCATAACCTGTTCAATGAAAGGGAAGATTGACATAATCAATGCAATCGAAGATACTCTCAGGATAAAGGTCGGTGAGACAACTCCCGACAGGATGTTTACCCTGCTTGAAACAAACTGTATAGGATGGTGTCACAAAGCTCCGGCCATTCTTATAAATGACATGCCCTATACTGACCTGACGCCTGAGTCAGTGGTTGATATCATTAAGGATTATATGCGCAGATAAAGAAACCGGTTACGAAATGGAAAACAAAGGACTGAATAAGGTTGACCTTATTTTCGAAAAGATAGACGCGAAGAGCACGCTTGAAAAGGCATTCGCGATGCCAAGTGATCATATAATCCAGCAGGTACTGGAGTCAGGACTTAAGGGCAGGGGTGGGGCCGGATTTCCGACAGGGCTTAAGTGGAAATACACTGCCGCTGAGAAGGATCCTGAGAAGTATATCGTATGCAATGCTGACGAGGGCGAACCCGGCACGTTCAAGGACCGCGAGATACTTGACAAGGCTGCCTACAAGGTTTATGGCGGAATGGCTATTGCCGGAAGGGCCATGGGAGCAAGGAAAGGATACATCTATCTCCGGGGAGAGTACAGCTTTCTCCTTCCGCAGCTTTATATGGAGCTTTACAAGTTTCACAAGCTGATATCTGATATAGGCTATGACTTCAACATTGAGTACCGCATGGGAAGCGGCGCTTATATATGCGGTGAGGAGAGCGCCCTCTTTGAGTCGATAGAGGGCTTCCGCGGTGAACCGCGCAACAAGCCTCCATACCCTACTACCAGCGGTTTATTTGCCAAGCCGACTTCAATAAATAACGTCGAGACCCTTGTCACTGCGATGATGATCATCGAGAAGGGTGCCGATCATTATGTCAAGCTTGGCACCAAGGATTCGCGAGGCTCAAAGGTATTCTCCATCTCAGGCGACACACCTATCCCGGGTATCTTCGAGCTTGAGCTTGGCATGACCGTACAGGAGTTCGTAAACGCCTTTGGCGATGGCGACACAAAGGCTGTTCAGGTGGGAGGTGCATCAGGATTCTGCGTGCCGCGCAAGAAATTTGCCGAGACGATAATAGGATTTGAAGGTGTGCCGACAGGAGGCTCGATGAAGCTCTTCAACAGTTCACGCTCAATGTACAATGTGCTTCATAACTATCTGGATTTCTTTGCTGAGGAGTCATGCGGCCAGTGTACCCCGTGCCGTGTTGGCTGCCAGCAGCTGCTCAAGGGGGTGGAAATGGTGAAGAAAGGCGATGCCAAATCAGCATACCTTAACGAACTGGTGAAGCTTGCTGACACAATGAAGATCGCATCAAAATGCGGACTGGGGCAGTCGGTGGGCAATGCCTTCAAGTCGATAGTCGAGAATTTCAGGGAAGAGGTTATTTACTAAAATCACGAAAGAATATCATGGTAACATTAAAGATAAACGAACATCAGGTTAAGGTAGCCGAAGGCACAACGGTGCTTGATGCAGCCAGGAGTCTGGGATTCAACATACCGACGCTTTGCAACCACCAGGATCTGTGCGTTGCAGGGAACTGCAGGGTTTGCGTCGTTGAGATGAAGGGTGCGCGTACTCTTATTGCTGCATGCGCAATGCCAGCCTCGGAAGGGATGGAGATATTTACCAACTCTCTCAAGGTAAGGAATGCCCGCAAGCATATAGTTGAACTGCTGCTTTCAGAACACAGGGCCGACTGTACCAAGTGTTACAAGAATCAGAATTGCGAGCTTCAGACACTTGCCAACGAATTCTCATTCGGTGAGCATATATTTCTTGATCTTGTGGCCGGTCGCCCTTATGAGATTGACAGGTCATCGCCATCATTCATCAAGGATGACAGCAAATGCATCAGGTGCCAGCGTTGTGTCCGCACCTGCTCCGAGCTGCAGCATGTGTCTGCCATAGCGGTGGCCAGCAAGGGCTCCCATCAGAAGATATCTTCATTCCATGACAGGCCGATGAGCCATGTTGTGTGCACCAACTGCGGACAGTGTGTCAACCGTTGCCCGACCGGGGCTCTGGTTGAAAAGACCTATATCGACCAGGTATGGGATGCAATATATGATACTGACAAACATGTTGTTGTACAAACTGCGCCGGCTGTAAGGGTTGCCCTCGGTGAGGACCTGGGATTTGATCCGGGTGAGCGGGTGACAGGTAAGATGGTGGCAGCACTGAGGCAGCTTGGCTTTGACTCAGTGCTTGACACAGACTTCACCGCTGACCTTACCATTGTTGAGGAGGGGACAGAGCTCCTGACGAGGCTGAAGAGGGTACTGGTGGAAGGCGACCAGAAAGTTGCACTTCCGATGTTTACATCATGCTCTCCGGGATGGATTAAGTTTATTGAACATAAGTTCCCTGATATGCTTTCCAACCTCTCTACCTGCAAGTCACCGCAGCAGATGTTCGGGGCGCTGGCAAAGACTTTCTATGCAGAGAAGCGGGGTCTTGATCCCTCAAAAGTTGTCTCCGTATCAATCATGCCATGCACAGCCAAGAAGTTTGAGGCTGACAGGCCGGAGATGCGATCAAGCGGATACAAGGACATCGATTACGTCCTTACCACCCGCGAGCTTGCCGTTATGACAGGAGCAGCTGTGATCTTTGGCGCTACCGGAGGGGTTATGGAAGCTGCCCTGCGTACGGCCTACGAGATTATCACGGGCAGGTCCGTGCCGTTCACGAACCTTGAAATAGTACCCGTCCGAGGTATGGAGGGGGTCAAGGAGGCAACAATCAAGATCGAAGGAACGAAGGAGGACTGGAAGTTTCTTGAAGGTGTAGAGCTGAAAGTGGCGATAGCACACGGACTCGTGAATGCAAATAAACTGGTCAAGGCTGTCAGCACAGGAAAGGCTTCATACCACTTCATCGAGATAATGGCCTGCCCGGGCGGATGCCTCGGGGGAGGCGGCCAGCCCATCCCGACAAACCTGGAGATCAGAAAGAAAAGGATGGAAGCCATCTATTCGGAAGACACTCACATGGCAATCAGAAAGTCGCATGAGAACCCTGAAGTAGTTGCAATCTACAAGGAGTTTCTGGAAGAACCCAACGGACATAAATCTCACAAGCTGCTTCACACACATTATGTGAAGCGGGAGTCATATTAGCAGGTTAAGAATTAATTAAGGGGACGCCCGGTAACAGGTGTCCCCCTTTTTTATTCCCTTTCGTGACAATCTAAACTTTGGTCCCGATTTCTTGTTAATTTTGCACAAAATTTCCGGTGATG
>JALOMM010000249.1 GCA_025455535.1 Bacteroidales bacterium
TCTCATCAAACAGGGGTGCCTCTTATGCCCCTGATGCCATCCGCAAAAACCTCTATTCATTCTCACGCCTGCCTGGCAAGATGAAGATTATTGACCTGGGCAATTTCAAGACCGGAACAGAATTTGAGGATACCATTGCCGGACTGAGAGATGTGATAGCTTTTCTTCTTTCAGAAAATATTGTACCTGTAATAATTGGAGGAACAAGCGCCCTTATGCCTGCCATTGACAGGGGACTCTCCTCTCTCAGGCAGCCATGGTCACTCGTGTCAGTTGATTCCAGGCTTGATTTCACAGCCGAGAAAAGAGAGGCACATGCACTGAACTGGATGAATGACCTCATCTACCGCAGCGGAAGCAAACTCTCGCACCTCTCCTCAATCGGATTCCAGACATACCTTACCGATCAGCAGGTTGTCAACCGGTTTAACCGCAGACATTATGATATGATGCGGATAGGCGAGGTCAGGGCTGCAATACATGAAACAGAACCTTTATTCCGTGATGCCACCGCAGCTATCTTCGACATTGGAGCAGTGCGTCAGTCAGATGCCCCCGGCACCGTGCTCCCTTCGGCAAACGGCTTCTACGGTGAGGAGGTATGCCTGCTCTCAAGATATGCAGGCCTCTCCGATAACCTCAGGATGTATGTGCTGACTGAAGTAAATCCTGTGATCGATAACCGTTTTCAGACATCCCACCTTGCCGCCCAGCTGATCTGGTTCTTCCTCGAAGGATTCTCCCAGAAGCAGTTTGAAATCAATTATCTGGGCGACCAGATGAACAGCAGGTTCACCCGTTACCACGTCACCCTCAGCGACCTGGAGGGCGAGGCAATCTTCATCAAGAGCAATATCACGGAACGGTGGTGGATTGAGGTGCGTGACACAGCAGGTGAGCCACACTGCCTGGCATGCTCCTACGAAGACTACCTGATGGCTAGCCGTGACCAGGTTCCGGGCCGGTGGACAAAGGCAATACTCAGGTTCGGCCACTAAAATTTAAACTCTATTTGGCTGCCTGCATATTTTTTATTTATTTTACTCGTTACTTTTAAGGGTGCCGATGCACTTTTAGAACATGAAGAAAGTCAGGACAGTCATCCTAGCCTTAATATCAACGGTAAGCATGGTTTCTGGGCAACAGGATCCTGTTGTAAGTCATTATATGTTTAATACACAGACTTATAACCCGGCCTACTCAGGAATGAGCGGCATGATAGCCGCCACCGCCCTCACACGACAGCAATGGGTTGGCTTCCCCGGAGCGCCCTCAACAATGATATTCAATATCAACACTCCATTCAACATTTTCGGCATTACAAGCGGTGCAGGCCTGTTGATTGAGTCAGAAAAATACGGATTCAGCAATGATATTAACATTACTCTGGCTTATTCATATCTGATGCCGCTGGGAACTGGTACACTGGGAGCAGGACTGAGTGCCGGGATTCTGAACAAGACCCTGGAACCGGAGTGGTTTATTCCCGGAGGATCAGCCCATACGCCGCCTTCAGGTGACCCTTTGATCCCTGAAAATGATGAAAGCTACCTTGCCCTCGACATTTCCGGAGGAGTATATTACCAGGGTGTCAATTATTATGTGGGGCTCTCAGTCACGCATCTCAACCAGCCAGACATAAAATACACAAAAACAGCAACATACGTCAGCCGCCAGTATTATCTTACTGCCGGTTATACTTTCCAGCTGCCAAATCCTGCACTGGAACTGATCCCTTCCGCCTTCGTGGTGTTTGACGGAGCTGCAGCCCAATATGTTGCAACAGGCATGGTCAGATACAATAAAAAGGTGTGGGGTGGCGTTTCCTACAGAGCCGGTGATGCAATATCAGGCTTTGCAGGTACAGAATTATATAACGGCCTAAAAATAGGATATGGATATGACTTCCCCCTTTCAGAGATCAGAAATGGGACGAGTGGATCGCATGAATTCATCGTTTCCTATAGTTTTGACATCGGCCTGGGAAAAAGCACTACTAAATATAAAAGTATTCGGTTTCTATGATATTTAAGAAAAAAATAACTTACTTGCATCGTTAAATTTAACAGTATATGAAAAAGGTAACCCTTTTAGCTCTTACAATAGCCTTGTTTATCGGTGGTTGCGCTTCGTATGACACCGGTGAGTTGACAGGTGTTCAGGGAAGAAAAAAATTCTATGAGCCTGAACCGTTTGAGATGGCTTTCATTCCCGCAGGCTCTTATATTATGGGGCCCAGCGACCAGGATCCGCTCCGGGCAATGAACACCCTGTCTAAAACAGTCACTGTAGAAGCTTTCTGGATGGACCAGACAGAGATTACCAACAACAAATACCGTCAGTTTACATATTGGGTACGCGACTCCATCCTCAGTCGGTGGTCGAAACAATGTATTATCCTCCTGAAGAGAGGTTTAACGCCAACAAGCAGTGGGACACTAGGCTTCTGAACTATTCCTACTTCTGGGTCGACTACAAACAGGCAGCAAAAGCAAGGTACAACTATACTGATCAGAAGTATGAAGGTACGGTTACCGATCTCGAAGGGGTTAAGACTGACATCAAGGACCGCTCATCGTTCATCATGCATCATGTGGTCAATATATTCCCCGATACACTGGCCTGGATCAGAGACTTCACCTATTCATTCAATGAGCCCTGGGCGACACTCTATTTCTGGCACCCGGGCTATGACGATTATCCTGTCGTGGGTGTATCATGGACCCAGGCACGCGCTTTCAGCGTATGGAGAACCAACTTCATGAATGAGCATCTCCGTGCACAGGGTGTGGCTGACGTACATAACTACCGCCTGCCGCTCGAGACAGAATGGGAATATGCAGCACGCGGCGGCCTCGACCTGTCAATGTACCCGTGGGGAGGCCCCTATACACGAAACTACCAGGGATGCTTCCTCGCAAACTTCAAGCCTCTGCGCGGAAACTATATAGATGATGGCGCCGTATACACAATCAAGGTAGCCTCATTTGAACCGAATGAATACGGACTGTTTGATATGGCAGGTAACGTATCAGAGTGGACCTCATGTGCTTATCACCCCTCTGCATATGTCTTCACCCATGACCTTAATCCTGACTATGAATATAACGCCCGCCCCGAGGATCCTCCGGTACTCAAGCGCAAAGTCGTCAGAGGCGGCTCGTGGAAAGATATAGCATATTATATGCAGACCTCAACCAGGGACTATGAATACCAGGACTCAACAAAGTCGTTTGTAGGGTTCCGTAATGTCAGAACCTATATCGGAGTCAATAACTAAAACTGTTTAACCTAAAACTGCAATTATATGGGCCTTTCGGAATTAGTTCACACAAGTAAGTGGAAAGCCTTCATGGCTAAGCTCTACGGATGGGGCGCCTCAGTCGTTATCATCGGAGCTCTCTTTAAAATCCAGCACTATCCAATGGCAGGGAAGGAAGAGCCGGACTGGAAGCTGGTATATCCGCAGCTTGACCCCAACTACTCGGGTGAAGAGATCGGCTTCGCAGCTGTTGGCAGCGGCGGTGGCGGCGGCGGCGCCGGATTATCACAGTTTGACAAGATGCTTGCCAATGCCGGCATTACACCCGATGTGTTTGACAAACTGAGCCAGGGACTCAAGAAACTGACCGAGACCACAAATAATTTCAATGCCATGGGCGACCTTGCCGCTACTACAAACGAGTATGCAGGCACTATCAGAAAGGCCAATGAATCACTTATGAACCTGTCTGACTCAGTGAAGCAGACCGCCAGGTCAATGAGTGATACCAGCACCGTTTATCAGGCTATCGGCGAATCTTCAAGAACAATCGAGACAGGAGGCAAATCATACCAGGAAAAACTCGAGGTACTCAACAAGTCTCTGTCCGCCCTCAATGCTGCATACGAATTACAGCTTCGCGGCGCTAACGACCATGTCAAAAGCTCTGAGGTGATCTACAAGGGAATAGAAAACATGATGAAGGATCTTTCAGGCTCAGCCGACGACACCAAGAAGTACCGCGAACAGGTCTCGAAACTGAATGAGAATCTTGCCTCTCTTAATAATGTATATGGCAACATGCTTGCTGCCATGAACGTAAAGTAATGTCAAGGTCATTATATCTGCTAACACCTAAACTATCCGCAAATGGCTAAGGGAAAAGAGACCCCGCGGCAAAAGATGATCGGCATGATGTACCTCGTGCTGACCGCCATGCTAGCTCTTAACGTTTCAAAGGAAGCCGTCGAAGCTTTTAAAAAAGTGGATGAAAGTTTGACTAAAACAACGGCAAACTACATCAAGAAGAATGATATCACTTACACAGCTTTTGACGTTGCTGCCGCAGAAAACCCTGAGAAAGCAGGCAAGTGGAAGGTTAAAGCCTATGACGTAAAGACACGAGCCGATGAGATTTTCAACTACATCCAGGACCTGAAGGTTGAAATCATCACCAAGGCAGAAGGAGAAGATTCTGAAGCTCTGCTTCCTGATAATCAGATAAATATACATGAAGTTAAGAGAATTGATGATACCAACGTACCTACTGAGATACTTATAGGAGCCGACCAGGCCGGTAAGGCAAACTACCTTAAAGCCCTGATTGAAGATTATCGCGGTTTTCTTGTTGAGACTCTTGAAGGTAAGGACATCGCCGCAGAACAGTCAATACTCGCGATCCTTAATACCGATGACCCGAAAAACCTCGAGGGTACCGGAACAGAACCATGGGTAACCGGCACATTCCAGACACTCCCTCTCGTTGCTGTCATGACAATTCTCTCCAAGATGCAGGTTGATGTCAGAAACGCCGAGACCGATGTCCTCAACTATCTCTATTCACAGATCGACGCTTCCTCCTTTAAATTCAACAAGATCATCCCGACTGTCATACCAAACTCAACCTATATCATGCAGGGCAATGAATACGAGGCTCAGGTATTCGTTGCTGCTACAGACACAACCAGGGACCCTGAGATACTGGTAGGCAGCTACACCACCAAAGAAAACGCTGACGGCACCATATCATATGAGATGACCGGCAATTATGACAAGCTTCCGGTCAATGAGTCAGGAATTGGTATCTATCGGGTCAGACCGGGCTCCATCGGGGAAAAATCGTACGGAGGCCTGATCAGGATGAAGGCACCCGATGGCAGCATGATCGCGTACCCATTCAGCTCAAAATACTCCGTAGGGATGCCGAACGTTGTAGTGTCTCCAACTGCCATGAACGTCCTCTACCAGGGAATAGATAACCCAATGGACATATCCGTCCCCGGCGTGGGCTCCAACCAGCTCACCGTCAGAATGACCAACGGTGAAATAAAAAAGGGTAAGTATAAGAATTACCGCGGTGAATGGGTGGCACAACCCAGAACCGTCGGTGAGAATGCCCAGATCATTGTCTCGGCAAACATTAACGGTAAGATTCAGAGCTTCCCCCCGGTCGAGTTCAGGGTAAGAAGGATCCCCGACCCCGAAGCAAGATTTGCAAACATGAAGGAAGGAAACGTGCTGAGAAGCGTTGCGGCTGCACAACAGGTAGTCACCGCCACCCTTGAGAATTTTGAATTTGACCTCACTTATTCAATAACCGGGTTTACTGTCTCTGTCAATGACAAAGGCTTTGAGATAACCGCCGAAGCAAACAGCAAC
>JALOMM010000068.1 GCA_025455535.1 Bacteroidales bacterium
CCTCCCCGGGTCTCGCACCGTCGCTCCATCGCTTCGTCCTCCGAATGCGCCGTCAGGCGGAGAAGGAGAACCCTGCACCTCATTCCCAAATCGCAAATCGCAAATCGCAAGTCCTCCATCCTCCCTGCACCTCAATTCGCAAATCGCCCATCGCAAATCGCAAATCCTCCTGGTCCCTCGCTTCATCCTCCATAGCTTTAGTGAAGGAGGACCCATTGCTCCTTCCACCTTTTTTCTTACCTTTGCCGCGTTTCACCTCTATTGCAAAACTCATTGTATATAAATGACATTTGAAGAATTCGATCTGAATCCGGAACTGCTGGAATCAATATATTATATGGGCTATACCGAGGCCACACCGATACAGGAAAAAGCTATCCCGGTGATACTCGATGGGGACGACCTTATCGCCTGCGCACAGACTGGCACAGGCAAGACGGCCGCCTACCTGCTCCCTGTCATGAATCATATTGCAGAGATGCGCCATGACCATACTCACACCCTTGTCCTCGTACCCACACGTGAGCTCGCCATACAGATAGACCAGCACGTACAGGGACTGGCTTACACGCTGAATATCACATCACTGGCTGTCTACGGCGGCGGCGACGGCAGCGGATGGGACCAGGAAAAAGCCGCACTGTCAAAGGGGGCTGACATCATCGTGGCAACCCCTGGAAGACTGATATCACATCTTAACCTCGGGTACGTAAAGTTCGATAAAATAGAAGTGCTTGTCCTCGACGAGGCAGACCGCATGCTCGACATAGGATTCTATGACGATATCGTACACATCATCTCCTACCTGCCCAAAAAGCGTCAGACACTCATGTTCAGCGCTACCATGCCGCCTAAGATACGGTCGCTGTCAAAGCATATCATGAACAAACCCGTAGAGATAGCCCTGGAGATGTCCAAGCCGGCCGAGGGTGTGTTGCAGGCCGCATACTTCGTGAACGACGACCAGAAGCTGCCGCTGATAAACAGCCTTATCGCCGACAAGCCTGAGTACGACAGCATACTGATCTTCAGCTCGACAAAGAAGAAGGTAAACGAGATAGTGCGCGGACTTCGTACAAAACAATACCAGGTTGAAGGTATCTCATCCGACCTCGAGCAGAAGGAACGGGAGGAGGTGCTGCTGCGCTTCAGGTCACGCCGTACCAGGGTGCTCGTAGCGACAGACGTGCTGAGCCGCGGGATAGACATCAAGGATATAAACCTCGTGATCAATTTCGACACCCCGGCTGATGCAGAGGACTATGTGCACCGTGTAGGTCGCACTGCACGCGCCGAGACCACCGGCGTGGCGCTGACACTTGTCAACAGGACGGATATTCAAAGGATGCAGCGGATCGAGAAACTCATCGGCTACGAGGTCTACAAAGCACCTCTTCCGGCTTTCATAGCCGAAAAGCATCATGACAGGGGCGGCAGGCAGGTGTAAGTGTCTGAAGGTCTGAAGGTCTTGACGCTCCGCTGTCTGAGGGTCCTGCGGTCTTGCGGTCTTGCAGTCTTGCAGTGTCTTGCAGTCAACACTATTGCCTAATGCCAGCTGCCTGCCAATTCGCATATCGCATATCGCATATCGCAAATTCCCCCAACATCCTGTAACCTGAAATTTTTTTCATAAAAAATTTGCATTTGTAAATAATAATATTCTATATTTGCAATATATAATCTTCTTATATATTTAAACATGATTCAGACAGATCTAATAAAAGGTTCCCTCAAAACAGTGGTACTGAAACTGCTGCAGGAGAACGGACGCATGTACGGATACGAGATAACACGCAGGGTTGAGGAACTCACTTCAGGCAGGATAAAACTTACATACGGCGCCCTCTACCCTGTCCTCCACAAGCTCGAGAACGAAGGCGTACTCGTGACAGAATCGGAGAATTTCAATAACCGCATCCGCATCTACTACAGCCTTACCGACAAAGGACACTCGGTGGTGGCAGAGAAGATTGAAGAGATGAAGATCTTCATCGAGTCACTTCAGAATATCATTAATCCCCAACCGCGGCTCACCAATGCCTGAACTGACGCTGCAAAATATTGACCAGATAAGTCGTGAAGTCAGGCAGCAGGAGATAATCTTCTCCCATCTTCCTGATGAGCTTATTGATCACCTCTGCTGTGACGTTGAGCATGAGATGAGTAACGGACTGACCTTCCAGGAAGCCTATCGCAACGTGAAGGAGAAGATGGCTAGCGGGAGACTCAGGGAGATACAGCAGGAAACACTTTATGCAGTCGACACCAAATACAGAAAAATGAAACAGACTATGAAAATTTCAGCCATAGCAGGCACGGTCATGCTTGGCTTCGCAGCGCTTTTCAAGATCATGCACTGGCCGGGCGCCGGCATCATGCTGACACTCGGTGGCTTCGCGCTGGCCTTCGTCTTCATGCCGTCGGCACTGACAGTGCTCTGGAAAGAGACACACAGCAGCAAGCGGCTGTTTCTTTACATCTCAGCCTTCATATCAGGCATGCTGTTCATCATCGGAGTTGTATCCAAGGTGCAACACTGGCCGCTGTCAGGACTGATACTCACCTTTGCGGCGCTGAGCGGGATTTTTTTCCTGATACCCTCGGCTCTCATCGCAAAACTGTCTGGACCGAAGGACCGCCGGAAGATACCGGTTTACATTCTGGGCGCGGCAGGCCTCGTCTTCTATATCCTGGCTATCCTGTTCAAGATTCAGCACTGGCCGCTGGCATCACTGCTGCTGGCGCTCGGGACAGTCACTGTTTTCCTGGTGGTGTTTCCGTGGTACACATGGCTTACATGGAAAGACGACAAAAATGTCAGCTCCGAATTCATATTCATGGTGGCGGGATCGCTGGCCCTGGTAATCCCGGCCCTGCTCCTTAACCTCAGCCTGCAGAGAACCTACGACACTGGCTATTATATACACCAGCAGGAGCAACAGGCACTTTTCGGATACAACTTCAGGGAGAACCTGTCGCTGATCGATAATGGCACTGGCACAGCCGTTTCGCCTCAGCTCGCTGAAATCAATGCCAGGACCAGAGTGCTGCTTAAGGTTATAAACGATACGGAAGCAGAGATGATCGCTATAGCCGAGGAAAAACGTGGTATCAATGAAGTGATTGCCAGTCATTTCAGCGAGACTGACATCGGTCCGGTTTTACGGTTCAATACCCTGATCTTTCCATTTCATCCCGTCCCGGCCAGAGACTATCTGCTCAGGGAAGGGTCAGATATGCGGACAGGGCTTGATGCTGCCCTGAAAGAATACGCTGACTACCTGTCCGGACTGCTACCTGAAAGTGAGGCTGGAAGTTACATGAAGCTACTTGATCCCTCTGTGTACCTGCCTCAGATAAATCCTGAAACAGACAGGGTTTCACTGATGGCCGGACTCCATATGCTCGGGCTCATGAAAAACGGCGTCATCACTGTGGAATCGTATGCTCTTTCTGCGATACCGGCACAATCTCAACCACAAAACTAAAAGACCATGAAACAGAAAATATACATCCTCGGCCTGGTGACTATTGCCGTGATCGTCGTTGGCGCACTCCTCAAGACAAATCACTGGCCCGGAGGCGGACAGCTGTTAATTTTCGGCGTGACGATGCTGCTCTTTGCTTTTCTTCCCCTTGCCCTCAGAAGCCATTAC
The DNA here is from genome assembly GCA_025455535.1 of Bacteroidales bacterium. Classification (GTDB taxonomy): domain Bacteria; phylum Bacteroidota; class Bacteroidia; order Bacteroidales; family VadinHA17; genus SR-FBR-E99. The sequence goes on from JALOMM010000068.1 coordinate 3,657, forward strand.
CTGACGGCAGGCAACCGTCAGCACAAGGCGCTCTACATCGTCGGATGGCTAACTTGTCTGGTGATGTTCGGCGGGATGCTTTTCAAGGTACTGCACTGGCCGGGGGCAGGCAAGGCATTGCTGGTGGCACTGCCGTTCCCGTATGTCGTTTTCCTGCCGGTCTTCCTGGTTGTAACAGGAAAGGATAAAAACTTCAGTATTCATAATACTGTTTCCGTACTGTTCCTCCTGGCTGCCGTATCAATCTTCTCCGCCCTGGTTTCGCTTAATGTATCGAAGGAGAAGATCGACGATAGTATGACACTGTCACGCAACTATAACAGGCTGGAGGCAGCGCTTGATGATATTCCTGCTGCAGCTGGCCATGTATCGGGCATAAATGTAATCGATGAACTCCTGGGTACTATTGATGACTATCAGCGCAGAATATTCTCCGTTGAGGGCATGTCTGAGGAAGAATGGAATAATGAACCATGGAATTTCCCGCGTCCGGAAGCAACATCTATCGCAAACAAAGCCCTGTTCATTGAAGGGAAGAACCCCACATATGACACAGGGCTACAGGCCGGGCTGGGTGATCTTGTCAGTGAACTTCAGAAGTCTGCCGCTAATGAAGAGCTTGCCGGCAAAATACCCTTAATCTTTGACTTCTATGAGACGCCCGATAACAACCTGGTATGGACGCAGGATATGTTTGTTGTATCTCCCCGCGTCTGGTCACTCATCTACCTTGACGCCCTCGAGACTAATCTTAAGCTGTTGAGAGCTGGAATGTAAGGTGGGGGTTGCGATCGTGCGATCGTGTCGCAGCCCCGCGGTGCGGGGTAAACTCCGCGTAGATCCCGACCGAAGCGTCGGGACAATCGTGCAATCGTGTTGTACACTAATGCCTATTGCCTTTTCCCTTTCCCAATTCGCAAATCGCAAATCGCAAATCGCAAATCGCAAATACTTCCACACCCTTTAACCTTTAATTATCACAAACACCCCTCCTCCTCTCATCACCTCTGATTTCACCTTTATCCCCGCCTCCCGGGCAAAGTAGTGCATGCCGCCCTTCTTCATGTATATCCTGAAGTTACGGTAATGTTCTCCCCCTGCCACCCGCTCTATGCCCCATGCCACGCGCCTGCCCCATCCCGCGGGCATATGATGGTTATAGTCCACCACAACCACCCTGTAGGCTATCCTCTTCATTTCCGAGAGGATCTTCATTGCCAGGTCTGCATCAAACTGGTGCACCGCCATGGAGGTCAGCGCCACGTCAAAGGAGTTGTCTCCGTAGCACGACAGGTCAGAGGCGTCCCTCACCTCGAAGAGCACATTGCTTGTCCCTCTCCTCCGGGCACTCATGCGAGCTGCGGTGATGCTCTCCTCATTGAGGTCTATCCCCGTCACATGCACCGCCTTCTCTGCCAGTGCCAGCGCCAGTGCTCCCGTACCGCAGGCGATGTCAAGCACCCTGTCCATCCTCGTCACTCCGTCGAGCACGCTGCCGTGAAGCCTCGACAGGATCGGATCGATAAACAGCTGGTAAAAGAGAGTCCTGATTGAAAATCTCATTAATTGCAGGCCTTATTGATTCCCAAAGATAGTGATAAAAGTATGAGGGTCTACGCTCTGCGCACCCTTCTAATCTCTCAGAACGTAGCCCTTATTGAGCCACTACCTGTAATATCCTCCCTGGTCCTTCAACCGACACATATATCGACCCGTCAGGAGCCTGTATCACATTACGGATCCTGCCGTAGCCACTCAGAAGGACACTCTCCTCAGTCACCATGTTCCCATCAACAACGCATCTGTATAGCGTCTGCGATGCAAGCCCGCTGATAAGAAGGTCACCTTTCCAGGCTTTGAACTTATCGCTTGTGATGAAAGTCATCCCGCAGATGCCAATAGATGGAGTCCATGTATAGAGCGGCGGCGTTATGCCTGCTGCCACATGACCTGCCGATATCGTGGTGCCGTCATAGTTGACCCCTATGGAATAGACTGGCCAGCCGTAGTTTGCCCCTTTCGTGATTATATTGATCTCATCACCCCCTTTCGGACCGTGTTCCGTGGCCCATATCTCACCTGTCTCAGGATGCCTCGCAAGTCCCTGCGGGTTCCGGTGACCGTACGAATATATGGAAGTCGGCGCAGTGTTTCCGGGTATAACCGGATTGTCGGCAGGGATGCCTCCGCCGTCAGTCAGCCGGTGTACCTTGCCCCAGTTCGATTTCAGATTCTGGGCATTGTTGTTTCCTGTGTTCGGACCACCGTAGCTCGTGCTTCCACCTTCACCCACACTCATGTATAGACGGTTGCTCTTATCAAACGCAATGCGGCTTCCGTAATGACCGTACCATGTGTTTGACCCGCCTGTGGCAAATATCTCCTCAATATTCTGCACCTGGTTATTGCTGATCCTGAAGCGGATGAGCTTCAGCTGTGCCCCTCCTCCCCCTGTGTTTGATACAGCATAGGAGGCATAGATCCATCCGTTGCTGGCATGATCAGGGTGCACCCTTATGTCAAGCAAACCTCCCTGACCTGACGATAATACGACTGGTAACCCTGTTATCTCCGTGACGGTCTCATTGCTTCTGAGATACAGTCTCCCCCTCTTCTCCCCGAAGATAAGATCTCCGTTCGGGAGAAAATCCATCCCCCATATGATTTCGTAGCCTGTAACAACAGTGCTGATCTCTACTGTAGGATCCTCCAGCGGTATTTCGGGGGTCTCCTCCTCACTGCACGACGACAGCATCACAACAAAACTAAGTAGTATCAATGCTCTTCTTCTGACAATTTCTTTCATGGTAATATCATTCTGGTCTCAATGCTAAACAACAAATCATAAATAAGGTTCTTGGATCTTTCAATTCCACGTCCCCGTACACCTGGTCGTACAATCGCCCCATCGCTCAGTCGCACAGTCGACCCCTCGACCCTTCGCTCAATCGCCCCTTAAAAGCTGCCTGAAATATTCTTGACATTACCGAACAATATGCATAAATTTGTTGTTAATATAGTTAGCATGGTTAACCTGGTTTAGCCTGAATATTATTCCGGTTTAAATATTCTGAGATATCGCTTGTGAATTATAAACCTTCTAAAATTACATCCTATGAAAACCAAAATGACATTGATCCTCGCAACGGTTTTACTGTTTGCAGGATGCGATCTTTTTAAGGATGCTGCTGAGGTCGATTTCTCAACAGACCTGACCGCCAGTATCCCTGTCCTGATAACAGGTGAGAAATCTGCTGATGCCGATGCTGAACTGCTTGCAGTGCCATTCAGCAAGTCCTACGAGCTTAAGCTGGCAGAGAACGATGATATCAGTCCTTATATCGACAAGATCAGGAAAATAGACCTTAAGTCACTCGAAGGTTATGTCACCGGACTGGTCACAGGTCAGACCATTAACACAATGTCACTCGATGTAACCGGCGTTGGCACTATAACCACGGTGACCAATATTACCCCGGCAAACAGCACTTTCTTTCCTCAGGTTATGGCAGACGATCTCGATGCTGTCGGAGCACTGCTGAAGAAAGACAGGAAGGTCACGCTTGTGATCCATGGTAATGCGAGCGGACCGATGACATTTACCGTCACCTGTATCTTTGATGCAACTATTACCGCCGGCGCACTCGACTAGCCTCCGGCAGATTCTTATCATATTCTTTTAAATTGTAAACTGGCCATCCTTTGCCATGCCTTTTGATCCCAAGAGGGTGGTGA
>JALOMM010000069.1 GCA_025455535.1 Bacteroidales bacterium
CTGGCAGCAGCTGTCTCAAACCATCAATAATATGATAACCAGTCTCAGCCTGATGGCTGACGCTGTCAGATCATCCGGCAAAAGATACCGGATTGCTGTGGCGTGGGCACAGGACAATAATACGGTTGGATCTCTCTACCGTGCTGTAAATGAGGGATTTGCCGAGGCTCTTATGATCGGCAACCGGGAACAGATCATCAGGACGTGTCATGACACAGGCGCTGACCCTTCACTGTTCACCATCATTGAAGCGGATGATGAAAGGAGCGCTGCCGTTGCTGCCGTGCGAATGACCGCCACCGGTGAGGCCGATATTGTGATGAAGGGGCTCGTCGGAACGGATAAGTTCCTCAGGGCGGTGATGGACAAGGACCACGGACTTCTTCCTCCAAAAGCGGTGATGAGCTATGTGTGTGCGGTTGAGATACCTGCATACCATAAGCTGCTCTTTATTACCGACACTGCAGTCATCCCGTTTCCCGACCTTGACCAGAAAGTAGCCATGGCTGAGTATGCAATAGCGATGGCGCGGAAGTTTGGAATAATGAAGCCGTCAGTCGCACTTATCGGTGCGTCGGAAAAGGTCAGCAACCACTTCCCCAACACTCTTGACTATTCGGTGATGTGCAAGATGGCGCAGAGGGGACAGATATCATCATGCGTGATGGACGGTCCGGTGGATCTCTTCCTTGCCTGTGACCCCGACAGCGTCAGGATCAAGGGTGTTGACACCCCCCTGGCAGGCGATAGCGACATTTTGCTTTTTCCTTCACTGGAGGCCTGCAATCCGTTCTACAAGGGACTGATGCTGTTCGGAGGAGGAGAGCTGGCAGGGATGATCTGCGGCACTACCAGGCCGGTTGTGCTGATGTCAAGAAGTGAAAGTGAACTGTCGAAATACTATTGTGTGGCACTCGCATGCCTTATGGCATCAAAAAACGATTAGACAGAATGGAAAACAGACTTATTCTTGCCATTAATCCGGGCTCGACCAGCACCAAATTTGCATTGTTCAGGGGCGAGCAGCAGCTTTTTGAGAAGACACTGAGACACAGCTCTTCAGAGCTGGAGGGTTTTTCACGCATGACCGATCAGCTCCCCTTCAGGCATCAGCTGGTGATGAGGGCCCTCGGAGAGGAGAAGACGCCGCTCTCTGATATTGTTGCAGTAGTAGGCCGTGGCGGATTGGTAAATCCAATAGAGTCAGGCATATATGAGGTCAATGACCTCATGAAGGAACACCTTCTGGGGGCCATACACGGGGAGCATGCAAGTAACCTGGGAGCTCTTATTGCAGATAAGATAGCCGCCGTCCTTCCCGGAGCCAGGGCTTATATCGTTGATCCGGTCGTTGTCGATGAGCTTGAGCCTGTCGCACGGCTGTCGGGACATCCTCTCATTGAAAGGAGATCTATCTTCCATGCACTGAACCAGAAGGCTGTTGCAAGGATATATGCATCAGCTGCCGGCAGGAATTATGAAGATATGAACCTTGTAATAGCTCATATGGGAGGGGGAATAAGCGTGGGTGCCCACCGCAGGGGAAGGGTTGTTGACGTCAACAATGCCCTGAATGGTGACGGGCCCTATTCACCCGAGCGCAGCGGCGGACTGCCTGTGGCACAGATAATAGAACTGTGCTTCAGCGGCAAATATACTATGTCAGAGATTAAGACAATGTTCACCGGCAAGGGAGGCATGGTTGCATACCTTGGCACCAATAGCTTCAAGGAGGTGTGTGACCGCGCTGCTGCCGGCGATCAGAAGGCAATGCTGATATCTCTTGGCTGCAGCTATCAGATAGCGAAGGAGATAGGTGCCATGGTTGCCGTTCTCAGCGGCGAGGTGGATGCCATTATACTGACAGGCGGACTGGCTTACGAGAAGAAGTTTACTGAAAGGATAGAGGCAATGATAAGGAAGTTTGCCCCTGTATTTGTATATCCCGGGGAGGATGAGCTCAAAGCGCTGGCGTTTAACGGTTTTCTTGCCGTCACAGGCAAGATTGGCGTCAGGGAGTACAAGGGTTAGGGCGAAGAGCAGGCAAGGAGCGAAGCGACGAAGTCCCGCAAAACGGGAGGGCAAGGGGCTGAAGATTACGGAACGGAGAGAGCTACCGGAAGTATCTTCCCGTTGAAGAACCTGTTTCCGTTTACTGCAAAATCGGCCACAAACGCCGCCATATCCGACGATGATACCGGAGCTGTAAAACCCGGGAAAGCCTTGCTGAACATCTCAGTCTGGACTGCCCCGGGACAGAGGCAGTTGAACGATATGCCCCTTTCAGCGTATTCCGCCGCAAGACACTCTGTCAGCACTGCCAGCGCCCCCTTTGCGGCACTGTAGAAGGAGAGCCCGGAGAACTTCATGCTTCCCTGGAACCCCCCCATGCTTCCGATATTGACCACATGAGAGCCTCGGCTCATCAGCGGAAGGAGCTCCGAAACAATGGCGGCGGGGGCGGTGAAGTTGACAGCTACAAGTGCTGCAATATCCTCATCACTGTGTTCCGTAAATGGCTTGTTTATAAGGAAACCGGCATTGTTTATGATTATGTCTATTGATCCGGCCTCAGCCGCAATGCTGTTTTTAAGCTCCCTGAGCGATGATCGCGCCCCTGTAATGTCCAGTACCACCGGGGTGATGTTCTTGTTTGCACACTCCCCGGCAAGGCTCGTGAGGGCAGATTTGCTCCTGGATATGGCATATATTTTGTTGCCCTGTTCTTCGGCAAGTTTCAGGGCAATATCTCTTCCGATGCCGGATGAAGCGCCGGTAATGACTATATTCATCTTATTATCAGTATTATAGCTGGTAATGTTTTTAAAAACTAAATGTCTGTTACCGTAAATGTACTAATTTTGACTTTATTTGTACCCTCAAAATGCAGAACATGCACCATATTAAAAGGAGCTTACTGGCCGTGGCATTCCTTGCAATAACTCTCCTTTCGGCAGGGCAGTCGGCTTTCCAGAACCGTCCGCCACTGAGAGAGCGCTTATTCTTCGGTGGTGGCTTCGGCCTGCAGTTCGGGAGCATAACCAATATTGAAGTATCACCGATCATTGGGGTGAGAGTGCTGCCCCGCCTGGCAGTTGCGGGCGGACCAACGTTCCAGTATTTTGCTGATGAATTTGGAGAAATGACCATCTATGGCGGGAAAGGGTACATTCAGTTTACTTTGATACAAAGTCTGGACAACATAATTCCGCTGGGACTCAATACCGGCATTCACCTTCACGGAGAATATGAGGGACTGAGTCTCGACGAGGCTCTTGTGAGCACTACCCCGGGTGAAACGGGGAGGGTCTACTCCGGGGCATTCCTGGGTGGAGTGACAATATCACAACCTACAGGAAGGAGGTCAAGCATGAATCTCTCTTTTCTCTGGGTTCTGACCAGCACAGGTTATCAGATATATGACAATCCGGAGATCAGGATCAGCTTTGTCTTTTAATTGAAGTAATATAGTTTATAATATTGTTAAATAAGTAATTATGAAATTAGAGAATAACAAATTTGTTTCACTTGTTTATACACTTCATGAGGGTGGCAGTGACGGAAAGGTGATTGAGACAGTAGAGGAGACTGCGCCGCTTGGATTCGTGTTCGGCAGCGGAAGGCTTTTACCTGGTTTCGAGGCCAACCTTGAAGGGCTGGAAGAGGGTTCTTCATTTGAATTCGGTCTTTCAGCCGGGGAGGCATACGGCGAGGTCCGGGAGGAGATGATTGTGAGTCTCCCAAGGAATATTTTTGAAGATGAGGGGGTTCTTAACACCCAGATATGCTATGTAGGCAACACTGTCCCGATGATGGATTCGCAGGGTAACAGAATGAATGGTGTCGTGACCGAGATAGGAGATGCCTTCATCAGGATGGATTTCAATCATCCGCTGGCAGGAACCGCTCTCCATTTCTCAGGCAGGGTCACTGGTGTCCGTGAGGCAACCCCCGAAGAGATAATGGGCCCCTCGGGATGTTCATCATGCGGCAGCAGAAGCAGCGGCTGCGGAGGCTCTTGCGGCTGATTGCCGGCAAGACCTGACAGAGGAATCAGAGCCCCATTAATTTTCTGCCCTTTCTCCTTTAACCTTTAAACTTTAAACTTTTAAAGTTTCCCCTTCTGATTTTGCGATGATTACAGCCGCACACGTGTCGCCGTAAACATTAACGGTCGTGCGGAACATATCGAGGATACGGTCTACAGCAAGTATCAGCCCGATACCCTCCAGAGGCAATCCCACTGCCTTTAGCACCACAGCCATCATAACCAGTCCGGCCATCGGTATGCCTGCCGAACCTATGGCAGCGAGCAGGGCGGTGAATATAACCACAAGCTGCTGTCCCATCGAGAGGTCGATGCCGTAGGCCTGTGCAATGAACATCACTGCCACGCACTCGTAGAGGGCTGTGCCGTTCATATTTATCGTCGCACCAAGTGGCAGTGTGAAGCTGGCGATCTTGTTTGAGACTCCGTTGTTGTTTTCAACTGCCTCCATTGTGAGTGGCAGCGTCGCATTTGACGATGATGTGGAGAAGGCCGTTAGAAGAGGAGTCGACATGTTTCTTATATGTTTGATCGGATTGGCCCTGCCAATGAACCGGACTGCAAGAGGCAGTGTGATGAAGGCATGCACGAACAGACCTAAAAGGACCGTAATAAAATAAAGCCCCAGCCTGCTGATCACCTCACTTACTTCATTGCCCAGCAGAATCTGCTGTGAGATTACCTTTGCCGAGATGCTGAAGACACCCACAGGGGTGAACCTGATGACAAACATAGTGATCTTCATTATCACATCCAGCGCTGCATTGAGCATATCCATCATTAACAGCCGCGACTTGTCACCCACACGGGTGATGAAGAAGCCTGACAGGATGGCAAAAAAGATAATGGAGAGCATATGGCCCTGAACCATCGAATCAAAAATATTTGACGGAACGATCCTGATCAGCGTCTGACCGAACTTTTCAGTACCCGCAGCTATGTCTTCAACCGGCACCTGGAACCCCAGTTCAGCTCCAACACCGGGCTTAATGAGCTGAACGAAGAAGAAACCGGTGACAATGGCAAACAGGGTTGAAATGACATAAAACCCCATTGTCTTGGCTCCAAGACGCCCAAGGTTATCAGCAGTACCCACACTGGCCACCCCGGTGGTAATGGAACAGAGAATCAGGGGAATGATAACCATATTGAGCCCACGGAGAAAGACATCTCCCATCCAGTTGGTGTATTTGGCAAGGTGAGGGAAGAAGTATCCGAAGAATCCGCCCAGAACCAGCATTATCAGTATCTGGTAGTGCAGGGCAATTGAAAATCTCTTGTTGGCCATGGGTCGGTAAGTTTAACTTCTGCCTGTCAGGCGACAAGCCGAAATGTTTGTCCGGATGAAGATAATTAAAAGAATTCAGCAGAAAAGATGTTTTTGATTATGTCATGAGAATCCAAAATTCAACAGGAGGGGAGAGAGGCTTCTGAAAAATTCAATTCTGAGCCACTTCATATTTTAATCGTCATCAGACACCAGGTAATTGAGACAGTCAGGCCTGAGAACAGTATAAATACATCTGATTCACAAATGTAAACAGAAAGTTTCAGGACATTTGATAAGAATGTAATTACAAATGTAATTAAATCTGACGTACCAATGTAAAGTTCAGTTGTTTTACAATATATTATCCTATATAGTATTATATATCAATTACTTAATTATATTATATAAACTTTTTATTGATGATAATTATGATTTGAACCCCGCAATTTGATTAGAATTACTACTTATATCAAAGTTAATATATTGTAAATCAATTAAAAATGATATCTAAAGTCAAGTAATTAAGCTGATAATTAGGCTGGTCTATATCATTCAGGACGGTTCCAATAGGATAAATATCAGCAATATGCTAAGGAAATAATTACACTGAATTACAAATGTAAATGACATTACATTACAGAAGTAAATAACATATCAGTTACATTTGTAAAAACAGATTTCCATCATGAAAGAGAGAATTCTTGCCTTTTTACAGAGTGAAAACAAAAGCTATGCTCAGTTTGCCGAGGAAATTGGGGTTCAGCCTTCCGGAATTTCTCACATTCTTTCAGGAAGAAACAATCCGAGCCTCGACTTTGTGGTTAAGATGCTGCATAAGTATACTTCACTATCTGCTGAGTGGCTGCTGTTTGGTCGGGGAGCCATGTACAAATATGCATCACAGCCTACCCTCTTCGAAACAGAGCCTCAGATAACCGTTTCTGAGGACCAATCGTTCATTGAGACAACGGAGCGGGAGAATGGCGCAATGCCACCGGTGGAAGGTCAGGAAAGCGCTTCAGGCATCGAATCGAATGAAAAAATTGAGCCTGAGCGCGCGGAAAAGAGGCTGACAAGGGTACTTATGTTTTATTCTGACAAAACTTTTACAGAATACAGGCCATCCTGACCAAATCCCGTCAAAATCGCTAATTTTGCGCCAAAGGAGCTCTGATGAAGAAGAGGATAGAAGATCTTACTGTAACTCAAAACCGCAGGCTGGGCGAAGGTTTTTTTGTGATAAATGCCTCTTCTTCACAAGGTTTACCCGATATATTGCCTGGGCAGTTTGTACAGGTGCTTGTAACCGATAGTCCTGCTACGTTTCTGCGCCGTCCTCTCTCAGTACATGATGTTGACATGAGCACGGGTACCATCTCACTCCTGGTACAGATCGCCGGAGCGGGTACAGAGCGTCTCTCACGGCTGAATCCGGGCGAGAAGATCAACATTATATATCCTCTTGGTAACTCATTCACGCTTCCCCTCAAAGGGGAGAGAGTACTTCTCGTTGGAGGAGGATGCGGCATGGCCCCGCTGTTATATCTAGGAAGAAAGATCAGGGAGGCAGGCATAGAGCCGGCCTTTGCCCTCGGATTCCGCAATCGCTCACGCATCCTTGACCATGATGAGCTCACGAAGCTGGGCGAAGTGTTTCTCGCTACAGAGGACGGTTCGGAGGGATACAGGGGGTTTGTCACTGACCTGCCACAGTTCAGGGACAAGGATTGGGACAGGGTCTATTGCTGCGGGCCGGAACCCATGATGAAGGCTGTGGCAGCCGCATGCCTCAGGCGTAATATTTTCTGCGAAGTATCGCTTGAGAACCTCATGGCATGCGGGATAGGCGTTTGCCTCTGCTGCATTGTGCCTACCACTTCCGGCAACCTGTGCTCATGTACTGACGGACCGGTGTTTAACATAAGAGACCTAAAATGGCAGATCTCAGGATAAAGATAGGGACGCTGGAGTTCAGGAATCCTGTCATGACAGCAT
>JALOMM010000070.1 GCA_025455535.1 Bacteroidales bacterium
AAGTCCAGCTCGTCAAAACGGACGCCGGCCAGGAGCTGCCAGTGCGGCGTCAGCTCCAGCAGGTCCTGGAAGTAGTAGCCGTGCCGCGCCTGCCGGAAGACCGGCACGTCGGCCGCGAAGAACGGAGGCAGCGTCGGCGGATTCACGTAGAGCGGATTCGTCACGTCGAAGCCCATTTCCGCCACGACGGCCTGGCGGACGGACGACTCGGAACCGAAATGGGCCTGTTTATAAGTACTGATCATGGTAAGGGTTGGGTCAGGTTAAAAAACAAGGTACCGCAGACAGGTATTTATGACATGGCTTTCCAGCCTGAACAGAATGATCTTGTGTTGGCAACCCATGGGAGAGGGATAATCATTATTGACGATCTGACACCACTCAGGAATCTCACACAGGCTGTCATGGATCAGGAGTTTGCATTTCTGCCGGTCAGGCCATACTATTTTCCGTCAGGGGCCGGTGTTCAGGATTTTCCCGGCGACTCAGAATTTACAGGATCAAATCCGTCATCAGCAGCGACCATCTGCTACTATCTTAAGAAAAGACATGTGTTTGGTGAGATGTATCTTGAGATATATAACTCAGATGGAGTGCTTCTTAAAAAACTTCCTGCCGGTAACCGTAAGGGGATCAACATAGTAAGCGTTGCGACCGTTATGGATCCCCCAAAAGTGCCGAAATCTCCCAACATTCTTGGTGAAGCTGCATTCGGTCCCGCCTACCCTGCCGGGAAATATTCGGTCAGGCTGGTAAAGGGATCTGAAACTTATACTACTGACCTGGTTCTGAATGACAGTCCGGACTGGAAACATCCGGAGGCTGACAGGAAGCTTCAGAGGGAGACCCTCATGAGAGCGTATGCACTTCTTGAGGAGCTTGCTGCGGTTGACCAGAAGATACTTGATACCAGGGATACTTTAAAATCGAGGGCGGCAACGGCAAGAGGGCAGGGTCTGAAAAAGATAAACACACTCATCACTGCCTGTGAAGATATGCATGAGAAGATATCGGCCACCCAGGCGGGAGAGGGCGGAATAACAGGTCAGGTGAGGCTCAGAGAGAACATCGCGGAGATATACGGAGCCGTGAACGGTTATCCCGGCAAGCCGGCTGACCTGCAGATTAAGGCACTTGACAATTATGCCAGGCAGGTAAAGGGTTTCGGATCACAGATCGATCTGATGATTCAGAATGAGGTTCCGAAGGTATTGAAATAAAATCTGGTGCCGGGGTAACAGGGTTACTCCCCCGACACTCTGGGTGTCGGGGTCGTGATCCTGAGTGGGGGATGATCAGAAGAAAAATGACCAGCAGCGCTGCTGCTGTCTTTTTTATTGATCTTTCACTTTTAAATGCAAGCATTTAACGCTCAGATCAATAAAAAAACCGCCCCCGGGAAACCGGGGGCGGTCATTTTTCTTCTGTCGGGGTAGCAGGATTCGAACCTGCGGCCCTCTGGTCCCAAACCAGATGCGCTAACCGGACTGCGCTATACCCCGGTGTAAAAGCTGTGCAAAAATAGAAAGATTTTCGTAATTTCAGCCCTTGAGGGGTTTTATTACGCCTCAGAAACCTTTTGGCACCTGAATTGTTATAGGTTAAACATAAAAAAAATAATATGAAAAAGAGAATGATCACATTTTTGGCCCTTATGGCATTCATTATCGCACCGGCTATGTCGCAGAAATCGTTCTACGACTTCACGGTCCAGACTATCGACGGTGAAGAATTCAGCATGGCTGACCTGAAGGGCAAGAAGGTGATGGTAGTGAACACCGCTTCAAAATGCGGTCATACACCACAGTATAAAGACCTTGAGCTACTTCACAAAGCATACAACAAGAATCTTGTTGTCATCGGATTCCCCGCAAACAACTTCAGGGAACAGGAACCGGGTACCAATGAAGAGATAAAAGAGTTCTGCGACAGTAAATATGGCGTCACATTTCCGATGATGGCAAAGATATCCGTTAAGGGCGATGACATGCACCCGCTCTACCAGTGGCTGACAAAAGCATCGGCAAACGGCGTCCTCGATTCAGAGGTGTCATGGAACTTCCAGAAATATCTTATCGACGAGAATGGCAAACTGGTGGGCTACCTAAAGCCTGGCGTCAAGCCTCTCTCAGACGAGGTGGTGAACTGGGTTACCAAGGGTATCTTCACTCAGGCAAAATAATATATCTGTTACCTCAATAGCAGAGACGGCCGGACTATACCAGCCGTCTTTTTTTTCGGCCCCGTCACCGAACCTCTTTTAATGATTACGCGGGAACTTTTACCATTGAAATTTGTTTAATTTTCAGGTTAACACCTGTCAGCTTGTGTGGCATGATGCCATCATTCTGATCACTTTCATACTGATAAAAAGTAATAAACCAGGATAATAAAGTCATGGCAGATCTGAGAACGCATTACATGGGGCTGGAACTGAAGAACCCCGTCATTGCCGGGGCAAGCAGCCTTACCACCGATACAGAAAACCTTAAGAAGATGGAAGCTGCCGGCGCCTCAGCGATAGTCTATAAATCACTGTTTGAAGAGCAGGTGCAGCTTGAGAATCTCGAACTGTTTGAGCTTAAGACAGAATATGAAGATCGCAATGCCGAGATGGTGACACTGTTCCCAAACTCACGTTCGGTCCCTTCATCGCCGACGGAATATCTTCTGAAACTCCGGAGGGCGCGCGAGGCAGTTACTATACCCCTGTTCGCGAGCCTTAATGCGCTGAATGACGACACCTGGATTGAATATGCCATCAAGGTGGCTGAGACAGGGATAAACGGCATTGAACTAAATTTCTATACACTGCCTGTCGATTCAGGGGTGATGAGAGATACGATCGAGAGCAAACAGACAGAGACATTACGTAAGGTGAAGGGAGCGGTCAATATCCCCGTCGCTGTCAAATTAAGTCCCTTTTATACAAATCCGCTGCAGTTCATTTCCGCCCTTGACAAGGCAGGGGCAGACGCGGTAGTCATCTTTAACAGGCTCCTGCAACCCGATGTGGATATTTATAATGAACGACATACCTTCCCGTATAACCTAAGCAGCAGCGAAGACCTCAGGCTGCCTCTTCGCTTTACGGGTATCCTCTACGGCAATATCAATGCCTCGGTATGCTCATCAACCGGCATCTATTCAGGCGGTGATGTGATCAAGATGATACTTGCCGGTGCCGATGCCGTACAGGTCGTCAGCGTCATGTACCGCAACGGTATTGACGCTCTCAGGTCAATGACGGAGGAGATTGAAAAATGGATGGATGCCAAAGGCTATGCCGATACCGACAGCTTCCGCGGAAAGCTCTCACTGAAGGACACAAGACTCAAACGGACATACCAGCGGGCGCAATATCTTGATTTCATGATGAATGCAGGTGACATCCTGAAAAAGTACAGGATTATTCCCTGAGATACCCAAATCTGTTGCTGGCTGATCTTTGCAGGTGATTTTTAGTTTATCTTTAAATCGCTATTCACCAATTTTCAACAGATGAGACAGTCACTATTTATTTTACTGGTATTCATCCCGGCAATCATGAGAGGTCAGGTGATCTTTGATGTTCCGCTGAGCGAAAGGACAACAGGCTATGACATTGCTGCCGTGCTTGAAACGGAAAGCAAAACGGTAACTGGTGATATGACGGCATGGTGGGTGAACAGATCGGCCATGCCGGTTGACCATGCATTGCTTCATCTCTATCTGAATGCCTTCAGCAGCAATAAAAGCTCGTTTGCCTCATCAGGCCGCTGGTCTCCGGCCGGCGATGAGGGCTGGGGTTATGTAAGAATAAACCGGATGAGTGATGAGTACGGCAACGACCTGACAATGACAATGCATTATGTTGCCCCTGACGACGGGAACATCAATGACCGGACAGTACTTCAGATTGACCTTCCCCGGCCGGTGCTGCCTGGTGATACACTGAAACTGAATATTCTCTTTGAATCGAAACTTCCTTCTCCCATTGTGCGGACAGGCTTCAATAAGGATTACTTCTGGGTTGCCCAGTGGTTCCCGAAGTTTGGCGTTTATGAAACGGCCGGAATGAGACAGAGGGAGAGTGACGGATGGAACTGCCACCAGTTTCACCCCAACTCCGAGTTTTATTCAAACCACTCCGTCTATGATGTCTCAGTCACAATCCCTTCCGAGTATGTTGCAGGATCGGGAGGACAGCTCGTCGAAGAGATAGATAACGGTGACGGCACCAGGAAAATACGGTGGAGGGCAGAAGATATAGTTGATTTTGCCTGGACCGCATGGCCGGGATACAAGGTTGTGAGGGATAAATGGAGAGGAGTGGACATAACGTTCCTCACATCAGAGAAAGGTCTTAAGATAGCTGATAACCAAATCAATGCCGTAAAAAACGGACTCGAGTACCTTGATGCCAGGGTGGGACCATATCCGTGGCCTCATCTTACCTTTGTCGATCCTCCCATGGAGGGGGCAGGAGCTGGCGGGATGGAGTACACAACGATATTCACATCTGCCGGCAGCGGCCTGATACCCCCGTTCCTGAAGATGGCAGAGATGGTATCGATACATGAGTTTGGCCATGCCTACTTCATGGGGATACTTGCCAGTAATGAGTTCGAAGAGCCATGGCTCGACGAGGGGGTGAACTCATACTGGGAAGAGCGGATAGTTGATAACTACTACGGTGGCGGTTACGGCATTATCAGGTTGCCTTTCATTAAGATGTCAGACGCAGACATGGCCAGAACCAGTTATATCGGTTCTCCCTCAAAACAGGCCGCCACAAATGATCTTCCCTCATGGCTCTATCCCCACGGAACATACGGGATGATGTCATATCAGAAGGCAGCAACATGGCTGCACACTCTCGAAGGGTTAATAAGCACTGAGACAATGGATAACGTCTTCCGCGAGTACTACAGGAGATGGGCCTTCAAACATCCGTCGGGAAAGGATTTCATTGAAACGGTAAATGATGTTGTCAGAAAAGAGCACGGAGAAAAGTTTGGCAATGACATGAACTGGTTCTTTGACCAGGTCCTTTACGGGACAGAGATATGCGATTACAGGGTTTCAGGCGTTACCAGCAGGAAAATTACAGGTTATTCAGGCATAGCTGACGGAGATTCAGTAGCATTTACCCGCAGTGACCGTAAGAGTGACACCCTCTATCTTGCCAGGGTAGGAATAGAAAGGACCGGTGGAATGATGCTGCCGGTTGAGGTGCTCGTCCGTTTTGACAATGGAGACGAGGTCATTGAAGAGTGGGACGGCAAGGAACGATTCAGGGACTTTGAATACACGGGTACCAGGAAGGTTACCAGGGTCATAATAGATCCCGATAACAAGATCGACCTTGATATCAACAGGATCAATAACTCGTGGACTGATGATCCTCAATTCACGGCATCGGGTCGCATGATGACAAAATTTATTTTTCTTATGCAGATGGTGATCTCATTATTTACAATTTAATCTGAGGGAGATGGATTATATCAGGATATTGAAAAGAGGAGCCGCGGCTGCGGCAACATCATACAGGCTTATAATAATCATGTGGCTGACAGCCCTTATGATGGTATTGCTGGTGGCAGTACCTCTGAAGAGCATTCTAAAGGGGGTATTTGACAGGAGTCTCGCCACGGAAAGGATGCTGGACGGATTTGATGCCGGACTGGCCGGTGATATGGGTCAGAGCTTCGGATACCTGTTTGGCGCCGCAACACTAGGTGGGTTGTTACTGATGCTGACAGGCTTTCTTCTGTTTACCTTCTTTGCCGGCGGCCTCTTCACCAGGTTTGCTGCAGCCTACGGAGACCTTAACGTGGCTTCGTTCATGAAGGCCTCTGCCAGGAATTTCTTCCCGTTCCTGGTACTGGCACTGCTTATGACACTGATCATTTTTGCATGGACTGCCCTGATCATAGGTGTTCCCGTAGGGATAATGGCAGCGGTGACAGACGGGGCGATGACCGGATCGAATCTGATGAGGATACCTCTCCTTATCTGGGCACTCGGAATGCCTGTATGGTTGCTGGTCGCCGATCACTCACGACGCTGGATGGCCGCGACAGGATCAGGCAGGGTATTCAGGGCCATGGGGGCAGGCTTCGGGTCGCTTAAGCGGAGATTCATGAGATCATACGGCGCCATGCTGACTGTTATGATTGTCAATGTGCTGTTCTTCGGCGCTGCATTATGGATTGCAGCCTGGTCAGTGCCTGAAAGGGGAGGGATGATCTTTCTCTTCTTCCTGGCTACGCAGTTAATGTTCCTGATAAGACTGTTACTGAAATCATGGCGCTATGCTGTCGTCTCAGAACTTGCGCTTCTGCCTGCTTAATCACCCGGGGCTATATAATAATAGGATGTAAGAATGTAGTCGATTGTGGTTCGCAGCCAGTGCCATAGTTCAATATCACTTCTGATCGATTCACTGAAAGGTATGGCATCAAGTCCCCTGTACCGCATGTTGACGCTCATCCCCGGATGGAAATTTCCATACCCCGCAGGCTGAGCTATAAAGGGGTGGGAGAAGGGCTCCGGTCTGCACCAGGCATAACCGTAATAATCCTCCGTACCCGTTCCGAACGATGAAGGAAAGGTTTCACCGTCGACATATATCTTTTCGTCTCCCTCACCCCACCATGCATCTACAGTATTGAATACTGTCACGGCATCTCCGGCATAGACACCCCTGCCGCTTATATCAAGGTATGTAAGATCAGCGTGCCTGCCCGTGCCTCCCGTATGTTCGGAGCCTGCCGTCTCTATCCCCTTATGTTCAGCCCACGATGCCCTGAAATACATTGAGGAGGAGTCCCACCTGTACGGAGCAAAAGCCACCTGCAATCCGAAGGTCGCAGTATCATTTCCCTTATTCAGCAACGCCACCTCACAGCCCAATCTGAATGGCATGATAAGGTTGCATGTCATCACTCCTGATGAATCGGCACTGCTGAAACGCGTCATGTACGGGTGAACAGCATAGCCGGTGCCGAAAAAAATACCGGCAGGCATGTTGACCGCTTCCTCACCGTCGAATGACAGTTTTATCCATGTGTCACGAAGAAGGGCTGTGTCACCGGCTGACGTGAGAAGCAGTGAGAGCGAAGTAATTGCCCGGTTCTTTTCACTGAAAGAAATAACATTGGCTGATCCCGGCGGATAGCT
>JALOMM010000071.1 GCA_025455535.1 Bacteroidales bacterium
AGGACCGCAAGGGAGAAGAGGGTGACGGTTGGTTTCCCATGGAAAAGATAACAATGGAAAAGGCCATTGAATACTACACCCTGGGAGCGTCATATGCACAGTTTACGGAAGAGAGGAAAGGGATGCTGAAGCAAGGTTATCTTGCTGACATAACAGTGCTCTCTGAAGATATCTTTGCCACCCCTGAGGACCGGATTATGACCGTAAAGGCAGATTATACAATAACCGGCGGCAGGATAGTCTTCGAAAGAAAGTAGCTGTCAGACCAGCGATGAGAGGATCCTCATTGCCTCATCGCGGTCTTTGCCGCAGAACTCCGGTTCAGCCATGAAGGCTGCGCATACGGCTGGCCTGTCATCACTTCCCCAGATAGCGCATTCGTACTCTTCGGTGAGATGGATACACCTCACCCCTGCCGGTTTTCCTGTTGGCATTCCGGGTATGGGTGATGATATAGAAGGAGCAATGCAACAAGCTCCGCATCCGCTCCTGCATTTCATCTTAAAAATCATAAACAATCAATCCCTGCACGAAGAGGACAGGGTAATAAAATCCGGAGGGCATTCTATTTGGTTTTGTCCTCTATTGTTGCACCAGGGGCATTCTTCTTTACTGAAACAATGCCGTTCTCGCAACTGGCCTGTGATTCATACATCTCACTGCTTCCAATGACCTGGCCGTTTGATGCCTTGAGGTTGAAATGAAACTTACCGTTCCTGGCAACTTTTGCCTCAAACCTTTTGGCATCACCTGCATTTTTCATGACAGACTTGACGCCGTTAATACATGACGGTTTCGATGCATAACCTTCGCTTGCCAGAATCGTCTGACCGTTGGTGGCAAGCAGATTGAACTGAAACTCGCCGTCTTTTCTTTTCGTAATCACAAATTTTCCCATGACTTCTGTATGTATTTAAGGTTAAAATGATTATGAAGCACTTCAAAATTACGAAAAAAAATGTTGTAGTTTTACACATTCTGAAAGTTTATGCGTATAGATATAATTACTGTTCTTCCTGAGCTTCTGCGCAGTCCTTTCGATGAGTCGATAATAAAAAGGGCCAGAGCCAGGGGTATTGCAGAGATCAATATCATAAACCTGCGTGATTACTCTTCTGACAGGCACAGGAGCGTCGATGATTATCCCTTTGGCGGCGGGGCAGGAATGGTTATGATGATAGAACCTGTTTATAACTGCATTACCTCTCTCTCGTCGCAGCGCAAATATGACGAGGTGATCTACACCTCGCCCGACGGCACTCCGTTCAGCCAGAGAATTGCCAATGAACTTTCGCTGAAGGATAACATAATAATACTGGCCGGGCATTACAAAGGGATAGACCAGCGCATCAGAGACCATCTGATCACACGCGAGATATCAATAGGTGATTATGTACTCACAGGAGGTGAACTGCCTGCCGCAGTGATCACTGATGCTATTGTCAGGCTGCTGCCCGGCGCCATCTCCGATTCGGAATCTGCCCTCTCCGACTCTTTCCAGGATAATCTTCTGGCTCCTCCGGTATTTACGCGACCGGCGGAATTCATGGGATGGAAAGTGCCCGATATTCTTATCGGGGGAAATACTCCGGAGATAGAAAAATGGCGGTTTGAACAGTCTGTGTTCAACACCCGGAACAAGAGACCTGACCTTCTCGACGGAGAATCATGATTCTTTGTTTTCTTTTTGTCGAAAAACCTTTGTAAAATTGCCATCCTTACAGAAACACCATAAATTACAATATATGAAAACTCATGATTACATCGAGAGAGAAGAAAAATTCGGAGCACATAACTATCATCCGCTGCCCGTTGTGCTTGAGAGAGGCCAGGGCCCATATGTCTGGGACGTGGAGGGTAAAAGGTATTACGATTTTCTTTCAGCATACTCAGCAGTAAACCAGGGACACTGCCATCCCAGGATCACTGCCGCGCTGGTTGAACAGGCCCAGAGACTGACCCTTACATCAAGAGCCTTCTTCAACTCCGTGCTGGGTGAATATGAAGAATACATAACCAGATACTTTGGTTATGACAAGGTGCTGCCAATGAACACAGGGGCAGAGGCAGATGAGACAGCACTGAAGTTATGCCGCAAATGGGCATACCTTAAGAAAGGGATCAGTGCTAACGAGGCGAAGATCATCGTCTGTGAAGGCAACTTCCACGGACGCACAATCACCATCGTTTCAATGTCAACAGACCCTGATGCACGTAAAGATTACGGACCCTTTACACCCGGATTCATAACCATACCATACAACGACATTCCGGCACTGGAGGCAGCACTAACTGACCATAACGTTGCAGGTTTTCTTGTCGAACCGATTCAGGGGGAAGCCGGCGTTTTTGTCCCGGATGAGGGATATATTAAAAAAGCGTATGACCTGTGTAAAAAGAACAACGTACTCTTTATTGCCGATGAAGTGCAGACAGGAATTGCCCGTACCGGGAAGCTCCTTGCCTGTGATCATGAAGGTGTAAGGCCTGACATACTCATACTGGGCAAAGCCCTCTCAGGAGGCGCGCTGCCGGTGTCAGCCGTTCTTGCCGACGATGAGATAATGCTTACCATCAAACCCGGCGAGCACGGATCGACGTTCGGAGGCAATCCCCTTGCAGGAAAAGTGGCCATTGCAGCTCTTGAGGTCGTGAAGGATGAGAAACTAGCGGAGAAGGCCGAAAAACTAGGGAAGATATTCCGTGACGAAATGAGAGCCGTTAAATCTGACATGGTTGAACTGGTAAGGGGAAAGGGTCTTCTCAATGCCATAGTCATCAGGCCAAAGAACGGAAAAGAAGCATGGGATGTCTGCCTGGCAATGAAAGAGATGGGGGTTCTTGCGAAACCAACGCACGGGCATATAATCAGGTTCGCTCCTCCCCTTATCATTTCCGAGGAGCAGCTGAGAGATGCAATTACCCTGATAAAGAAAGCTATTCTGCAGTTTGCATGAACCAGTACTCCTTATCAATGTTGTATATATGATAACATGAGGTTGGTAAAAGATTGCTACTTTTACCGGCTCAAATGATTTCTTTATGAGATACCTGAACGTAATTGCTTATATAATTATTCTCGCACTCACTTCATGTGCCGGCACGAGCCGCAATCCAAAGATCACTCATGACGAGCTGGTCCAACTGACCACAAAACTTACCTCTGATGAATTTGCCGGAAGAGGGACAGGCACTGCCGGAGACTCGCTGGCTGCTCTCTATATCCGGAAGGAATTGAGGAAGGCAAAACTTGTTCCGTTCATCGGTGATGGCCTTCAGAAGTTCAGAGTCACCGTCTCAGCACAGATGGGTGAGGCAAACAGGCTGAATATCAAAGGCAATGAATATGTCGCCGGAACTGACTTCGTGCCTCTTGCCCTGACATCAAACGGTGCCCTTAGCGCCGGAGTGGCATTTTCTGGTTACGGCTTCATGGTTGCAAATGATTCGATGCAGTGGAATGATTATAAAGACCTTGATGTCAAAGGGAAATGGGTGATGGTGCTGCGCGGGTACCCCGAATCTAATCCTGCTGCATCAGCATACGGTCAGTTCAGTACAGACCGCACGAAGGTTCTGACAGCAAGGGAGAACGGTGCGGCAGGGGTCCTTCTCGTGTCAGGTGAGGCATGGGATCCGGCAGATAACCTCGAGAGACCCTCCAGGGGTGAGAGCAGCGCCGGAATACCTGTGCTGCAGATAAAGAGGAGCCTTGCTGACTCGCTCCTGAAGCCATCAGGAAAAACTGTCTCCGGGCTCGAGACACTTGCTGCAAAAGAGTTTACTCCTTTGAGCTTTATTACTTCCTCAATTGCCGAGGGTGAGGCTGAAATGATTGCCAGGGAGGCTTCGGCCGCAAACGTGGTGATGTACCTTGAAGGAAACACATTGTCAAATGAATATATAATTGTCGGTGCGCATTATGATCATCTCGGCATGGGAGGCCCGGGCTCAGGAAGCAGGGCTGTCGACACTGTCGCAATACACTACGGTGCTGATGACAACGCCTCCGGTGTTGCACTGATGGTAGAACTGGCGGAGAAACTGTCAAACTCACGAAAAGGATTAGCCCGTAACATTCTGTTTGTGGCATTTTCAGGAGAGGAGATGGGACTGCTCGGCTCAAAGCACTTCGTTGAGAATATGGGTATAGAACCCTCAAATGTAAACCTGATGGTGAATCTTGACATGGTCGGAAGGCTGAAGGAGGGCAACGGCGTTCAGGTAGGCGGCGTAGGAACAGCTCTCGGTTTGCGTGACAGTGTAATACTATTCACAGACACAACCATGCTCAGCCTCAGCTTCACGGACGAGGGTTACGGACCTTCAGACCACTCTTCCTTCTACGGGAAAAATATCCCGGTGCTGGTGTTTACTACAGGTGCGCATCTGGACTACCATACTCCGGCTGACACACCTGACAAACTGAATTACGCCGGCATGGTCAGAATCGGAGAGCTGCTTACTGAAATAGTCACAAGCGCAGCCAATGATACGGAGAGGCTTGCCTTCCGTGAGGCAGGGCCTAAAGGACCGTCACAGTCAATGGGAAGACGCAGAGGTGTCACTCTCGGATTAATGCCTGATTTTGCCGGCAATGTGAAGAACGGTCTAAGGGCCGACTTCGTGACACCAGGTAAACCGGCTGCCATGGGCGGAATGGAAAAGGGAGATGTTATTGTAGCCATCGAAGACAAACCCGTCAATAATATCGAGGACTATATGTTCAGGCTTAGCCAGCTCAAACCGGGCCAGACAATCACCGTTGAGGTCATACGTGACGAAAAGAGGGAACTGCTGCTTATTCAATTGTAAAACTTACAATCAAACTCTTTATGAAAAACTTCATTTTCTGGACCATTGCCGTGCTGATAACAGTCTCGGCTGCGATGTATCAGCGCATGACCGGCCCCACATACCCGAAAAGAACTAAAGTAACCATCGAAGGTACCGAATATAAGGTCAGTCTTAAGAGAAGTCAGACCAATACCCATACCTGCAAGATAAAAATTGAGTTGCCGGCAGATATTTCAGGGAAAATACACTTCAAAAGATTCAGGATCGAAGAAGAGTGGAGCGTCTCAGAAATGATACATGACGGCACTCATCTTGTCGGCGAACTCCCCTCTCAGCCTGCTGCAGGCAAACTGGAATATTACATTGTTCTCATGACACCCTCCGGTTCATTAAGCGAAATACCCGCAGATGAACCTGTGGTGATCAGGTTTAAGGGGAACGTTCCGGCGATAGTTATGATACCGCATATCTTCATAATGTTCTTCGCCATGCTCCTGTCCAACCTTGCAGGTCTCAATGCCGCATTCGGCAGGCCTCAGCAGAGAAAGCAGGGCCAGTGGGCACTGTGGCTGCTGCTGGCAGGGGGAATGATCCTCGGGCCGGTTGTTCAGAATTATGCTTTCGGCGACCTCTGGACCGGGATACCTTTCGGGTGGGACCTTACAGATAACAAGACCCTCATTGCAGTTATCGCCTGGATAACGGCGGTAGTCATGAACCGCAGGAAAGAACGGCCCGGATATACCATCGCTGCAGCAGTGCTGTTGCTGCTGGTATATTCAATACCTCACAGTCTTTTTGGGTCTGAGCTCGACTATGCGACCGGAACTGTGACACAGGGCTGAAAACTTTTTTTTATCCGCTTACAGCTTTTTTTTATCTTGTATGCAGCATTCGCGCATTGGTTTCGTCATTGTTATGAATAGTTCAAATGCGTGGGTGCAGCGTCATACATATATGAATCAGATCTTGAAACAAAGATGGAAAATGTTGAAGCAGCATTCAGGAACATTCACCAGGACCTGATTGACGGGTGCCGCGAGGGCGACCAGAAGGCTCAGTTCCAGGTTTATAAGCTGTATTACAAGGCCATGTATAACACCAGCCTGCGCATTGTGAACGACAGCATGGAGGCCGAAGATGTGATGCAGGAAGCATTCCTCTCAGCCTTCGAAAAGATAAATACTTACTCGGGCACGGTAAGCTTCGGAGCATGGCTCAAGAGAATAGTGGTCAACAGATCACTCGATGCCCTGGGAAAGAGGAAGGCGATCTTTGAAGATATTGAAAGTCACACCGGCCTCCGCGATGACAGCCACGAAGAGAAGGCATACAACGAGGAGGTGGAAGCCAGGGTTGAGGATGTAAAAGCCGCCATCGAACAGCTTCCAGAAGGATACCGGGTGATACTCTCTCTCTACCTCATCGAAGGTTATGACCACGACGAGATAGCAGAGATGCTCAACATCTCAAGCAGCACCTCCAGATCACAGCTCTCGAGGGCCAAGCAGAAGCTGGTGAGTGAATTAAAGAACAGAAATGTATACGAGATATGAACAGACTGGAAGAGATAATCAGAAAAGGAAGAGGGCAGTTTGACGACAGTGAACCGTCAGACGGACACTTCGAGAGGTTCAGCTATAAGCTTGCCACACGCCTTCATGCAGGGCTGGCAAGAAAACGAAGCATCGTTCCCTACCTGCTCAAAGCTGCAGTGGTGACACTCCTGGTGACACTCTCGTCACTCTGGTCATATGACCACTTCATCAGGCCGAATATCAGAACCACAATGTCGCTGAGCCAGGTCTCACCCGAATATCGTGAGGTAGAAAAATACTATGTACAACAGGTCAACCTGATGGAAAACGAATTCTCCTCAATAAATCTTACAAATCCCGACCAGAAGGAGATACTGATGAACGAACTGGAAAGCATGGACTCAGCTTATATAGAACTTAAAAAAGAACTGAGAGCCAATCCTGACGACCAGCGTGTCATCGATGCAATGATTAAGCATTACCAGACCAAAGTGGAAGTAATGAGTTATATACTTGAGCAACTCAAACAGATAAAAGCAGAAGCAGAAACCGATAATACAGGCAGCCATGAAGAAGTCACTATTTAAACACGGAGCGGCAACACTCGCAGTATTGTTCTGCGCAGCCACCCTTACATCCTATGCGATTGAGGTCAGGAAGGAGTTCAACAGGGCAATGGTCCCCACTGACAACACTACCCTCACTGTCATCAACAAATACGGTTCTGTCGTCACGGAGACGTGGGCTGAGAAGAATATCGTCATTAACGTTACCGTCAAAGTCGAACATTCCTCGGCAGAGAAAGCACAGAGACTCCTTG
>JALOMM010000072.1 GCA_025455535.1 Bacteroidales bacterium
TTCATTCAGAAATTCTAAAACTTATAGCCATGAAAACACTTTATTTCCGCGACTGCCGTACATTACAGGAAAGGTGACAGGATAAGGTTGTTCATAGAGCCCCTTTCGAGGATATCCTACTACGGCCTGCTGGTTGCGATGCTGGTAATGCTGGCATCATGGCCTGTGGTATTGCTTATTGCCCTTGCAAGACTTGTCATCCGTTCCGTCATCCTTAAAAATGCCGGCGATACATTCCGTGAGCCGAAACTGTGGTATTTCTCGCTCTTTTTTGATATCTTGTCTCCGTTTGTCAGCATACTCCTGTACCTGACAGGAAGGAGAAAAGGTAAGGGAAGAGAGGTATGGAAATAGAGAACGGGCTATCTGATAAGGCGCGTCATGACCTGAAGGTCATAGACCGTGCAATGAGTGGAGACAGAAAGGCCTATACCGAACTGCTTAACCGCTACCGTGACTCAGTCTATTATGTGATGCTGCGGATGGTCAACAATCCGTCCGATGCCGAGGATCTTACCATAGAAGCCTTCGGCAAGGCGTTCCATAACATCGCAAAATATACTCCCACACACGCCTTCAGCACATGGCTCTTCCGCATTGCCACCAACAACTGCATTGACTTCATGAGGCGCAAGAGCCAGATACCAAGGCCTTTTGATCAGGACGAGGGGGAGGAGGATGAGATGGAGGCCACAGTACCGTCTGACACCAGGGCTCCTGACGAACTGATGATCGACAGGGAGACAGCGGCAGCGCTGCACAGTATTGTCAAAAGCCTCAAGCCGCGCTACCGCAGGCTTATAGAGTTGCGCTATTTTGAAGACTATTCCTATGAAGAGATCGCTACCGAGCTCAGCCTGCCGATAGGGACCGTCAAAGCCCGGCTCTTCAGGGCAAAGGTTCTCATTCTGAATATGATAAGGAGCAAAAAGAATATCCTGTGACCTGTGCCGCCGATAAATATTTCCCGTCGCTGACAGATGAGCAGCGCCGGCGCTTCTGCATGCTCCCCGGACTCTACGCCGAGTGGAACGGAAAGGTTAATGTCATTTCACGAAAGGATATCGGCAATTTGGAGGTAAACCACCTGCTCCATTCACTGGCAATCGCAAAATTCATCACTTTCGCCCCGGGAACAAAGGTCATCGATGTAGGAACGGGAGGCGGATTGCCGGGAATACCCCTCGCAGTAATGTTCCCCGATGTGCAGTTCACCCTGATCGATTCCATAGCAAAGAAGATAATGGTGGTCAGGGATATCACAGCCACCCTCGGCCTCGGCAATGTGACAGCAGTGACTGCCAGGTCTGAAAGCTTCAGAGGACAATATGACTTCATCGTCAGCAGGGCCGTCACAGAAATGAGCAGCTTCCTCAGCCTTGCGCACCACCTCCTGTCACCACGGTCCTTCAATACAGTACATAACGGTTATCTCTTCCTCAAAGGGGGTGACCTTGCAGACGAACTGAAGCCATTTTCTTCTGCTGCAACTGTCATCGATATAAAAGGCTGGTATGACGAGCCTTACTTTGAGACCAAAAAGTTAATTTACCTTCCCGGCAAGGGAAAAAAATAAGGCCGCTCCTTTTTTATTTGAAAAAATCACTACCTTTGCAGTCTTTAAAACCGGAAATTTTAACACGAAATAGATCAACAGATGAAAAGGACATTTCAGCCATCGAGAAAAAAGAGGACAAACACCCATGGCTTCAGGGAGAGGATGTCAACTCCAAACGGCAGGCGTGTTCTCGCCGCCCGCAGAGCCAAAGGCAGGAAGAAACTGACAGTCTCTGACGAGATGGGACACAAGGACTGATAGGCTGACCACAAAAAATAAAGAGACCGTCTTAATGAACAATTAGGGCGGTTTCTCTTTTTACTGTAGTAGAGCAATCGTAAATTTGCCAATATCAAGGTCTATGAAAGAGATAATACTGAGACACACATCCTCCGGGCTGAAAGAGATTGCAGAGGCAATACTCGACGGAAAAAGAATAACACCCGACGAGGCACTGACACTCTACAGTAAGGCGGAACTGTCACTGCTGGCAGTATTGTCAACCGAAGCAAAGAAATCTCACAGCGGTGATGCCGTTTACTTTAACCGCAACTTTCACATTGAGCCCACGAACATCTGTGTCTATAACTGCCGGTTCTGTTCATACCACAAGCCTGAGGGCGATCCGGAGAGCTGGGAACTGACGGAGAAGGAGATAATTGATATCGTCAGGCGCTTTGACGGTGTGCCCGTTACTGAGGTGCATATCACCGGCGGCGTTCACCCCTCACGCGACATTCACTATTACGGAAAGATCATTGCCTCGATCAAAAAGGTGCGCCCTGACATAAGTGTCAAGGCCTACTCTGCCGTGGAGCTTGACTATATGATCAAAAAAGCAGGCCTTTCCTTTACGGAGGGATTGAAGATCCTTAAGGATTACGGTCTTGACTCCATCCCTGGCGGCGGTGCGGAGATATTTGATGCCGTACTGAGAAAAAAAATATGCCGCGAGAAGGCTGATGCAGAGACCTACCTGGCCATACATGAGGCAGCCCATAACCTTGGTATATCCTCAAATGCCACCATGCTGTACGGTCATGCTGAGACACCTGTGCAGCGTATAGACCATCTCAGGCAGCTGCGCGAGCTGCAGGACCGTACCGGGGGCTTCAATGCCTTTATCCCCCTGAAATACAGGCGCGAGAACAACCGTATGTATGAGCTCGGCGAGGTGCCTGTGACTGAAGATATGCGCAACTACGCACTCTCCCGGATCTTCCTTGACAACTTCCCTCACATCAAAGCTTACTGGCCGGCTATCGGCAGGAATTCTGCCATGATGAGCCTGACATTCGGCGTCGATGACCTCGACGGAACCATTGATGACACAACAAGAATATATTCGATGGCAGGGGCTGAGGATCAGAAGCCGGGGATGTCAACAACAGAGCTTGTGGCTATGATACGGTCAGCAGGTTACAAACCTGTGGAACGGGATACCCTCTACCGCACCGTCAGAGAGTGGTGAAGGGCTGAAACTCTCGCAATATAATTTTATCTTTGACCCTGCGTTTATTACTTAATACTTCATCACACGATGAGTTTGAAAGAATTTATTACAAGCCGGGTTTTCTTCAGGCAGCTTGCAATTGCCATGGCTATTGGAGTGGCCATGATTATAGTTCTGATCATCTGGCTCAACATCTACACCCGTCACGGTCAGTCGAGACCCACACCCGAAGTAAGGGGCCTGACAACTGAAGAGGCCGCCAGGGTGGCAGCAAAGAACAGGATGAGATTTCAGGTCATAGACTCTGTCTATACCTCGTACGTGCCCAGAGGGTGTGTGGCAGAACAGATGCCCCTGCCGGGTCACCGTGTTAAGAGGGGACGTATGATCAAAGTGACGATCAATGCCATCAACCCCGAGATGGTGGCTGTCCCCGACCTCGTCGGCCTGCCTGTCAGACAGGCTCTTTCAGTGATTAAAACAGCAGGGCTGGAGATCGGCCAGCTCGATTACGTCCCTGACCTGACTGTTGATTTTGTACTTAAGCAGACTATCCACGGGCGCGATGTGTCACCCGGTGACTCAGTCCAGAAAGGAAATGTCATTGACCTGGTACTTGGAAGAGGACTGAGCAGCCAGCGGACAAACATACCCCTGCTGACAGGATATACACTGGAGCGTGCCCGCAGCGAGGTGTACGGCGCCTCACTGAACCTCGGTGCTTTTGTGTTTGATGCCACGGTACAGAACAACACAGACTCACTCACGGCATTCGTATACAAGCAAAATCCTGAATATCACGAAAATGCCACAGCCCAGCTGGGGTCATCAATATACATCTGGCTTACCACAGACACACTCAAGCTGCCCTCCGATACAACCGCGGTTGACTCGGCTGCAGTAAGCAGCCTGGCAGAAACAGGGTCACTACTCTTCTGATGTACAGGAAATGGCTGATATATATACTGCTCATCGTTCCTGTTGCCCCGAAAGCATTTCCGCAGGAGGTTGTGACAGGTCTGCTGCATAATCATCAGCTCAGTAACAAAGCAGACAAAATCGCACTTAAAAGTGCCAAGGGTGCCGACACCCTTCTTCTCCCCTTCAGTGACGACTTTTCGGGAGGGGATTTCATTCCCTCATCGCTTCTCTGGGAAGACAGTTACGTATTTGTCAATAACACCTACTCAACCAGCCAGGTGTCACAGGGTGTGGCTACCTTTGACTGCCTTGATGAGAACGGGGAGCTGTACGAATCAGCCGCTGCGGGTGTCTTTGCAGCCGACACCCTGACCTCAAAGCCGATAAACCTCCTGTTTCAGCCGGCTGACAGTATCATCCTCAGTTTCCTCTACGAGGCCGGAGGTATAGCCGATCTGCCTGAACGGGATGACAGCCTGACCCTCAGCTTCTGGGCACCGGATGAGGAGAGGTGGTACAGCGTCTGGAATGCAAAGGGAGAAGCGACGGGGGGCTTTCGGCACGTGATGATACCTGTTGAGGAGACCAGGTACCTGCAAAAGGGGTTCCGCTTCATGTTCATCGGTCATGCATCGCTGTCCGGGATAGTGTCTGACCCGTCGCGTTCAGGCAATGCAGACCAGTGGAATATAGACCACGTGATGCTGGGCAGGGGGCGCTCAGTCAATGACACTGTCATCCATGACGTTGCCATCACTGACCCTCTCAGGTCGCTTGTAAAGGAATATTATGCAATGCCATGGCGTCACTTCAGACAGTCATTTCTCTCCATGATGAGCCCCACCGTAGCCATCAATTACCGAAACAATGACACGATAGTGCGTAATGTCACCCGGCAGGTATCCATCAAGGATCTCTCGACAAATGTCGTCGTGCGTGAATTCTTCGCCGGAGCCACCAACGTGACTCCCCTCTCAGACATCTCGTACGATGCACCTCTCCTTTACACCTTCAACTCTGCCGCAGCAGACACTGCCCTGTTTCTTGTGACTGTTTCCCTTATCACCGATGACTTCGACCCTAAAGGCAACGACACCATAAGTTTCACACAGCGCTTCACCGATTACTTTGCTCTTGACGACGGTACCGCCGAGGCAGGGTACGGTGTCAACGGTCAGGGATCACGCAGCGCAATGGTTGCCCTGAAGTACAGGTCATATATTTCTGACTCCGTCACTGCCATCCGCATCTGCTTCAATGATGCCTATGACAATGCCAACCGGAGAGCCTTTGACATTATGGTGTGGGCCGACGACAACGGCAAGCCGGGTGTCCTGCTCGGAAGAACGGACGGACCGGTGGCGAGCCCGGCCGACGCTGTGAACGGATTTTTGACATACCCCTTTGACAAGCCTGTCAGCGTCAACGGCATCTTCTGGATCGGATGGAAACAGTACTCTGAAACTTTTCTGAACGCAGGCCTTGACATGAACACGCTCAATACCGGCAAACATTATTTCTTTCTCTCAGGCAACTGGGAACAGAGCCAGGCACCCGGAACGGTGATGATGCGCCCTGTCATGAAGGGAGCAGGCACAACCACCTCCTCTGATGACAATCCGCTGGCAAACAACATGTTCATGATCTATCCGAATCCCACTGACGGGCCCGCGACACTTATTGCCTCCGATGACGCTCCTGACGATTTCATCATAGAGGTCATCTCATCAACCGGTAAAAGGGTTATGTCAATGCCGCGGAATGATCATCCTGATTTCAGCTCACTGGCAGGAGGAACATATCTTTTAATCATTAAAGACATTAAGGGCAAACCGCTCTCCCTGCTTCGTCTGATAAAAGTAAACTGACCACCTGAATGGCTGAAGAGGAACTGACAGAAATACAGGAGCAGGAGCTCTTTGAGCACTACCGCTATGTGGTTGACCCGGGTCAGTCCATGCTTCGTATTGACAAGTATCTCACTGCACGTATCGAGGGGGTTTCGCGCACGAGGGTGCAGGCCGCATCCCAGGCAGGGAACATCATGGTAAACGATGCGCCGGTCAAGCCAAACTACCGGGTCAAGCCGCTTGATGTAATCCAGATACTGCTCCCCAACCCGCCGCGTGACATAGAGCTTATCCCGCAGAATCTCCCTGTGAACGTGGTCTTCGAGGATGACGACCTGGTGGTCGTCAACAAGGAGGCAGGCATGGTCGTCCATCCGGCCTACGGCAACTATTCGGGGACACTCATGAATGCCCTTATGTACCATTTCAGGGATCTGCCTCTGTTCAGCACAGGTGAACTCCGTCCCGGACTGGTGCACCGCATTGACAAGAACACCTCGGGTCTTCTCGTCATCGCAAAGAACGAGTATGCCCTCAACAGGCTCTCGCGTCAGTTCTTCAACCGCACGACAGGACGGAGATACATGGCTTTGGTGTGGGGCACGCCCGACCCTGAAGAGGGGACGATAACCGGCAATGTAGGGCGCAACATCAGGGACCGCAAGATAATGCAGGTCTTCCCCGACGGGAGCCAGGGGAAGCATGCCGTGACGCATTACAGGGTGCTGGAGAAGATGAGCTATGTCTCACTCATTGAATGCCGTCTTGAGACGGGCCGCACCCATCAGATACGGGTTCACATGGCCTGGGCCGGCCACCCTCTCTTCAACGATGAGGAGTATGGCGGCAACCGGATACTGAAGGGCACCACATTCACAAAGTATCAGCAGTTTGTACGTAACTGCTTCGAGATGATACCCCGCCAGGCGCTTCATGCACAGTCGCTCTCCTTTGACCACCCTGTCACCGGCAGGCGCCTCTCTTTTGAGTCAGACCTGCCCGCTGACATGGCAGGGGTGATTGAGAAGTGGCGCAACTATATTGCTGGCAGAGAGTGAGGATTTGCGATTTGCGATTTGCGATTTGCGATTTCAGGCACCGACAATTTAATTGAGATTTCGGATTTGCGATTTGCGATTTTTTTGATCTTGGATTTTGCGATTTAAACGGGATTGCTTTAACTTTCATTTTAGTAATTAAGTGGAATAATTATGGGAATGAAAGAGCAAATCCAATTGCGGACAAAGAAATTGGCGATTGGAATAGTCAGGTTGTGCGGGATGTTGCCA
>JALOMM010000250.1 GCA_025455535.1 Bacteroidales bacterium
GACTTCTCAGCTTCAAAGGGGGAACAGATAACCGTCAGGGTAGCAATATCACCGGTAAGCACAGATGGCGCAGTAGCTAACATGGTTGCTGAAACACCCCGTTCAGACTTTGACGCCTGCAGAAAGGCCGCCGAAGCGATGTGGCAGAATGAGCTTAGCAAGGTCAGAGTGCAGATGATGAACAATGACCACATGGTCAACTTCTACACAGCCCTATACCATGCCTTCCTCTCTCCCACCATCTACATGGACGCTGATAACAGGTACAAAGGCCTTGACCAGAACATTCACACGGCCGATGGCTTTACCAATTACACTACATTCTCCCTGTGGGACACCTACCGCGCACTGCATCCTCTCTTCACTATATTGCAGCAAAAAAGAACATCTGACATGGTCAGCTCCATGCTGGCACATTATGACCAGAGCGTTCATCACATGCTGCCTGTCTGGTCTCACCATGCCAATGAGAACTGGTGCATGATAGGGTATCACTCGGTGCCGGTCATTGCCGATGCCGTTGTGAAAGGCTTGTCCGGATTTGATTACGGCCGTGCCCTGGAGGCGTGCGTCACCACAGCCCGTAACGGATGGTATGACGGACTCGATGATTACATGCGTCTCGGATATGTCCCCGACGAACGGACGGCATCATCGGTGTCGGCGACACTGGAATATGCATATGACGACTGGTGCATTGCACAGATTTTAGCGTCGCCCGATCGGGCGACGTTACACGCAGATAAGAAAATACTTGAGGAATTCATTAAACGGTCACAGAATTATCGAAATGTCTGGGACCCGTCTTCCGGGTTCATGCGGCCCCGCAAAACCGATGGCACATTCCGGGCTGAATTTGACGTTCTCAGCACTCACGGACAGGGTTTCATAGAAGGGAATGCATGGAACTACAGCCTTTATGTGCCTCACGACCCGGAAGGTCTCATAGAACTCATGGGAGGCCGTAAGAGATTCACCGAACATCTTGATTCGCTTTTCACCATGTATCTGCCCGACAGTTTCTTCGCCGAAACGGAAGACATAACGCGTGAAGGCATAATCGGTAACTATGTGCACGGAAACGAGCCTTCGCACCATGTGCCCTGGCTCTTCAATTATGCCGGAGAGCCACGGAAAACACAATATTGGACACGGCACATAATGGACTCGAAATATCTGCCGGCACCTGACGGACTGAGCGGCAACGACGACTGCGGACAGATGAGTGCATGGTATATCTTCTCAGCCCTTGGCTTCTATCCTGTCGCACCGGGCTCTGACAGGTATGACCTCGGGAGTCCGCTTGTCATGGAAGCCGTGTTAAACCTTGAGAACGGGAAACAGTTCACCGTCCGTACAATTAACCAGTCCCCCGAAAAAGTGTATGTAAAAAAAGCCGAGCTTAACGGCAAAAAGCTCGACCGGCTCTGGATAACCCATGGCGAGATAATGGCGGGCGGAACACTTGTATTCTATATGAACTGAAGTAATTACAGCCAACCCTTTACCTGGAACCATACTTCCGGCTATTATCAAAAGAAACCGGACAGCGCTGGTCCCGCCATCCGGTTATAAGCTCGGGTTTGTCCAATAAATAAATTTGTGACAATTGCTACTCTATGTTTAAACCCAAACCTTTGCAAAGGTATGAATATTTCAGAGAACCCCGGCTGATTACAGCAAAAAGAGTAGTCAAAATACTATAAATCAGCACCGATATCCACCCTCCCGTCTATTCGCCATCGTGATATCAGGATTAGTCAAAAAGATTTTTTTCAGATCATTACATGCTTTAACTTTAAGGAATATTCCTGTTTCATGTAAAATTAATTATCAACCTATGAAGAAGCTATTGGTACTCACTGTTCTGGTCACAGGTTCCTTCCTGGCTGCAATTGCACAGGAGAAGCCGGTTGTCCCTCCTGATTCACTTAAGCTCCCTGCAGACACCCTGAAGATCGTTGCAGACACAATGCTGGTTGTCACCGATACGCTGCAGGTCGCTGCCGACACCCTGGCTCCCCTGGCTGACACACTGAATCCTGTAATTGCTTCGGCACCCGTTGTCGTCGCTGACCAGCCTGCTGAAGAAACCAAAACAGATAAAAAGAAAGCACCGGTTGGTTCTGAAAAGATTCCAAAGAACATGATCAAGGCAAACCTGTCATCCCTCTTTCTGAAAACCTACTCAATGCAGTATGAGAGGGTCCTGTCAAGAACTGTCACCATGGCGGCAACTGAACCTGAAGAAATTGAGTTGATTGAGAATGTGCTTATAACCAACTTAACTATCACACCCGAGATCAGATTCTATACCGGGAAAAAGAGGTACGGGTCAGGCTTCTATACATCTCTCTTCTACAGGTACGGGCAGCATTCCTTCACCAATGCCCTCATCGATTATGAGGGAGAAGACGGAGAGGAGGGGACTCTAGATTGCTTCGGTGATGCAACATCGCACTCGGGCGGAATAATGATAGGCGCTCAGTGGTCACTCGGGAAACATGTCTGCCTCGACTGGTGGATCGTGGGAGCCCACTTCGGCATCAGCTCCGGCAATTTTGAAGCCCTTTCATCATTACCCCTTTCCGAGGCCGACCAGCAGGAAGTTGAGGATAGACTCAATGACATAGAGATACCGATGTTTGAGCAGGAGGTCACTGTCACATCCTCGGGAGCAAAAATGGTCTTCGACGGCCCCTGGGGAGGGCTGAGAGGCGGATTGTCACTCGGCATCAAGTTCTGACCCATTCTGCCAGGACACCTGATATTACTTGCTCTCTTTCCACATATCAAGACTCTCCGCCTTGCCAAGGGGGAGTCTCCCGGTCCGTCATCATGACGGATCGGGAGGAGGGGTTTTCCTTCTGACTCAGCCGTTAATCTCCTGTAACCATCCTCTGTGAAAATTATTACTTTTACTTTCTCTTTTCGGGGAAGAATTAATTTTTGTCATGCAGACGGTAATTCATACAAGGGGTGAAGCCTGAGACAACAGATGACAGGCAGCTGTCATCAATGGTGGCAGAGGGCAGCGAAGCAGCTTTCAGAACCCTCTTCAAGAGATATTACGATCATATCTACGGTGTAGCCTTTGCCTTTACCAAATCGCCTGCAATGTCTGAAGACCTCACCCAGGATGTCTTCCTGAAGATATGGTTCAAGAGAGAAATGCTGAGGACAGTGGAAAAATTTGACGCGTACCTCTTCATGGTAGCCCGCAACCATATCCTAAACGAACTGGAGAAAAGGGTGAAAGAGGAACAGTTTACTGATGATCTGCATAACTATTTCAGGGAGATAAATCATACCCCGGAAAACTACCTGATGCATAAGGAGGCCGAAGAGATAATCAATGACGCAGTAAACCGGCTGCCCGCACAGCAGCAGGCAGTCTTCAGGCTGAGCCGCGAGGAGGAGCTGAGCCAGGAGCTCATTGCAGAGAAGATGAACATCTCCGTCAACACGGTAAAAAGCCATATGAACAAGTCCCTCCGGTTCATTCGTCACCACCTCCGGAAATATTACTATATATTTTTTTGATTTTTTCCCCCTCCGGCTAATACCTGAACTCACTATTCCTGTC
>JALOMM010000073.1 GCA_025455535.1 Bacteroidales bacterium
TGGTCTGATGGCACAGAGTCTCAGTAATGCGGTTGACACCCTGACAGCAAGGTACGGCGGCGACACTGATAACTGGAGGTGGGGTAAGATTCACTCCATAACTTTTGAACATCCGATGGGTTCGGTGAAGATGGTTGAAAGACTTCTGCGGTTAAACTCAAAGAAATATGGTGTGGGAGGAAGCTACCACACTGTGGAGCCCTATTCCTTCGGCCCAGATTTCAGTTCGGATCATGGAGCCTCAGAGAGACATATCTTCAACACGGCTGACTGGGATAAATCTCTGACGGTAATCCCTACAGGCACTTCAGGAAATCCGGGAAGTCCGTTCTATCTCTCCCAAACAGATACCTATATTAATAATGAGTTCTTTGCTGAACCCTTCACCCTCGATGCTGTTCATGCTGCCAAAAAATATGAAATGATATTCAGACCATCATCCGTAAGATAACAGATAACCGACAACCGATAACAAAAAAGGGGCTCAGCCCCTTTTTTATACAGTCAGTATTTCCTTTTCTTTTGCCTCAACGACTTTATCGATCCGGATGATATGCTTGTCGGTGAGATCCTGGATGATTTTTTCACCGTTCTTCTCCTCATCTTCGGGGAGGCCATCCTTTGCCAGTGCCTTGAGTTCATCAAGGAACCATTTCCGGCTTGTGCGGACGCTTATCTTTGCTGTCTCACCTTCCGATTTTATCTGTTTTACAAGCTGGTGCCTGCGCTCCTCTGTCAGCGGCGGCACATTGATCCGTATCACCTCACCGTTGTTGATGGGAGTCATCCCGATGTTTGCCGCCAGAATGGCTTTCTCTATCACCCCCAGCATTGTTTTTTCCCACGGCTGTATCAGGATGCTCTTGGCATCCGGAGTGTTAATGCTTGAGACCTGTGAGAGGGGTGTATGGGCTCCGTAGTAATCAACGTGAATGCCGTCGAGAAGCAGCGGGTTGGCACGCCCGGCACGCAGATGTGAGAGCTCGTATTCGAGATGCTTAATGGCCTTGTCCATTTTCTCCTGAGCCTCTTCCTTTATGAGTTCCAGTTCGTCAGTCATATGATCGGTGTTTCAGATGGAAACAAAATTAGAAAAAAAACTATTCAGAATGTTACCAGGGTCCCGCACTTACCCCCGGCAACCACTGATTCCAGGTTACCTTCCCTGTTCATGTCAAAGACGATGACCGGCATCCTGTTCTCACTGCACATGGCGAAGGCTGTAATATCCATCACCCTGAGCTTCTTATCAAGGGCTTCGTCAAAGGTCAGCACGTCAAACCTTGCCGCATTCTTATCTTTCTCAGGGTCAGCGGTATATACGCCGTCAACGCGAGTCCCCTTGAGCAGCACGTCGCAGTGCAGTTCAACGGCCCGCAGTGCAGCGGCAGTGTCGGTTGTGAAAAACGGGTTGCCGGTACCTCCTGCCAGAATTGCCACTACTCCATCCTTCAATGCATCTGACACCCTGTCTCGGTTATACAGTTCTCCGACGGGTTCCATGCGGATTGAGGTGAAGACCCTGGCCCTGCAGCCAGCGCGTACCAGGTAACTTTCCAGGGCAAGGCTGTTGATGACAGTTGCAAGCATGCCCATCTGGTCACCCTTGAGACGGTCGTAACCCTCTTCGCTGCCTCCCAGGCCGCGGAAGATGTTTCCGCCGCCGATAACAATTGCGACCTGACAACCTGCGTCTGCTATCTTCCTGATCTGCCGGGCATATCCCGTCAGTACGGCGCCGTCAAGACCTGACCCGTCGATGCCGCCGACAGACTCACCACTCAGCTTAAGGAGGATTCGTTTATATTTCATTCCTTGTTTTCCTTCTTGAGAGTATCAGTTCTGAAAACATAATAGAGAGGGCATACACGGACAAAGGCAGTGACTACCAGCAGTACTGTGATGAGGATCACTATCAGCCCCAGCAGGTCCTTAAGGTTGAATACGAAATAGCAGGCGATCATGATAACTGCAAGTGCGAGGCGCACTATCATGTCAACATTACCAATATTTTTTTTCATAGCGATTTTATTTGGCAGGAAAGTTACTACATTTTTTGTTTTGAGGCATAAAACAAAAAAGGCCTCCACGGGGGGAAGCCTTTTGAATTATTGTTCGTCGTGTCTCAGACGTTAAGCGTATAGCGGATGAATGCGGTAGCTTTCAGAGCTTTGTCTTTGCTCTCAAGGTACTGCCTGATGGTCAGCTTATTGTCTTTAACAAACTCCTGGTTCATCAGGGTGCTCTCCTTGAAGAACTTGTTCAGTTTGCCCTGGGCAATCTTCTCAATCATATCCTCGGGTTTGCCTTCGCGGCGTGCCTGTTCCCTGCCGATCTCAAGTTCCTGTGCAAGTACTTTCTCAGGGACATCATCCTTGTCAACTGATACGGGGTTCATTGCGGCGACCTGCATTGCAACGTCCTTATAAACCTGAACGTCAATGCCTCCCTTGCTGAAGCCTACCAGCGTGGCAAGTTTGTTACCCGGGTGGATATAAGGCTGAACTGCTGCAGCTTCAACTTTCCCGAAATAGGAAAGCTCAAACTTCTCACCGGTGATGCCGCTCTTTTCGAGAACGAGGTCAGCAGCTTTCTTGTCTCCGACCATTACCCCCTTCAGACCATCGAGGTCTGCTGGGTTTGCCTTCAGTGCGGCATCGATGATGCTATACCCAAGGGCGATGAAATCAGCATTCTTTGCCACGAAGTCGGTCTCGCAGTTCAGTGCGATGATCATACCGGTTTTACCGTCGGCTGATGATCTGGCCAGTACAACACCTTCCGTTGCCTCACGGTCGGCACGCTTGTTGGCTATTGCCTGTCCTCTCTTCCTTATTATCTCCTGTGCCTTTTCAAAGTCACCTGCGGCCTCTTCGAGTGCCTTTTTACAATCCATCATGCCGGCGCCGGTCATCCTTCTGAGTTTTGCGACGTCAGCAGCATTTATAGTTGACATAATATATGATCGTTAATGAGTGTTGGTAATCTGATTATTATTCTTCCTCTGTCACTTTGTCAGGTGCGGCATCGGCTTCATCTGCAGCCTCAACCTCCTCAGCAACGGCCTTCACCTCAGGGCGTTCCTCTTCGTAGTCAATGGCGCGGAATTTGCTTTTGCGTCCACCTTCCGGAGTCTCCTCCTTCTCAGCCGGTGCGCTCTCCTTGTCCTTCTCAGCCTTCCGTTCATTCAGTCCTTCGTTGATGGCCTGGCACATGACGTCGATGATGAGTGATATTGACTTTGCTGCGTCATCATTTGCCGGGATGACGAAGTCTATATCTGAAGGATCAGAGTTTGTATCAACCATTGCGAACACCGGGATACCCAGTCTCTTGGCCTCATGCACTGCGATATGCTCTTTGCATACGTCAACGACGAAGAGGGCTGACGGCTGGCGTGTCATATCTGCTATTGAACCGAGGTTCTTCTCGAGCTTGGCTCTCTGGCGGGTGATCTGAAGCTTCTCTCTTTTCGAGAGGTTGTCATAGGTACCGTCGGTAGCCATTTTGTCAATCGATGACATCTTCTTGACAGCCTTGCGTATGGTAGGGAAGTTTGTGAGCATACCGCCCGGCCACCTCTCGGTGACGTATGGCATGTTTACTGCCCCGACCTTCTCGGCCACGATGTCTTTTGCCTGTTTCTTTGTTGCCACAAAGAGTACCTTGCGGCCTGACTTGGCAATCTGCTTCATTGCATTGGCTGCCTCATCTATCCTTGCGGCTGTCTTTTCAAGGTCAATAATGTGAATGCCGTTGCGCTCCATAAAGATATAGGGAGCCATGGCCGGGTTCCATTTTCTTTTCAGGTGCCCGAAGTGCACACCGGCATCAAGTAAATCGTTAAAATTGGTTCTTGACATTTTTTTGTGATTGTTAAGTTTACGTTCTGTGAAGTCAATTGCAGAGTAGTTCCTTGCGGGAAGTCAATGCAATTTAGATACTAAACTTGCGTCTGTATAAATTGCTGTTGATCTTCTAACGCTTGCTGAACTGGAATCTCTTGCGTGCCTTGGGCTGCCCCGGCTTCTTTCTCTCCACCTCGCGCGGATCGCGTGTCAGAAAGCCTTCTGCCTTAAGCTTGGGTTTGTTCTCCTCGCTTATTTTGACAAGAGCCCTGGAAATACCGAGACGCACCGCCTCTGCCTGACCTTTGAATCCACCGCCGTCAAGGGTGACTTTGATGTCATATTTGTCGGCAACATTGAGAAGGTTTAGTGGCTGGAGGACAACATACTGCAGAATCTCGTTCGGGAAATAATGTTTGAATTCCCTGTCGTTGATTGTGATCTGTCCCTTGCCGTCGTGGAGGTAAACCCTGGCAACAGCTGCCTTCCTTCTTCCGATAGCGTTAATAACTTCCATGTTTCTTACTTAATGGTTTTTAAATCAATTAGTTTGGGTTGCTGGGCTTCGTGCTTGTGCTCAGAGCCTGCGTAGACATAAAGGTTCCTGTAGATGGCGCTTCCAAGACGGTTTTTGGGGAGCATACCTTTCACGGCGTATTCAACAAGCCTGATGGGGTGCTTCTTCAACATCTCGTCTGCCTTGACGATCCTCTGGCCTCCGGGATAACCCGTATGCCTGATGTACTCTTTGTCTGTCATCTTGTTACCCGTCATAACGACTTTATCGGCATTGATAACGATGACGTTATCGCCGCAGTCGACGTGAGGTGTGAAGCTTGTCTTGTGCTTCCCCCTCAGCATCAGGGCCACAACAGATGCCAGACGACCGAGTGTCTGACCTTCTGCATCTACCAGTACCCACTCTTTTTCTACAGTAGCCTTGTTGGCTGAAACTGTCTTGTAGCTTAAGGTGTTCACTTTAGTACTAAGGTTTTAATAATTTATGATTTTCAAAATAAAAACCCCATTTTTGGGGTCTGCAAAAATACAACATATTTTTATTTTGAGCAATATGTTGTACTTTTAATTTCTTATTGA
This sequence comes from Bacteroidales bacterium, assembly GCA_025455535.1. Classification (GTDB taxonomy): domain Bacteria; phylum Bacteroidota; class Bacteroidia; order Bacteroidales; family VadinHA17; genus SR-FBR-E99. Next base: position 4,947 of record JALOMM010000073.1, read on the forward strand.
CAGTATGTTCGGCAGAACTGTTCACCAGACGATACATTTTCTTTGCCTTATTCTGGCTGCATTTTTTATGCCCCTGTCGGTCTGGCTTCTCTCCGCAGTGTCAATAGCCCTGGCGGTAAACTGGCTCGCCGGTGGCGAATTCCGCTCAAAGATAAGGATTCTCTCGGAAAGGGCAGGTGTGATGATGCTGCTCGGACTGTTTACGATGTATCTCCTCTGGCTCATCAATACTTCTGACCTGGCCGGCGGGACGGATGAGATCAGGCTCAAGCTGCCCCTTCTCGCGTTCCCTTTCATTATAGGGTCATCGACGGGCTTCGGTTTGACCCGGCTGCGGACGCTTTTGCTCTCCTTCATCACCGGCTGTGTCGTCGCTGCAGGAATAGGCTTCCTTGCGCTCGGAGGGGTGCTGCCTGTCGAGGTGAACGACTCCCGTGACCTTGCTGTCACTCTCCCTTCCATAAGGTTATCGCTGCTGCTCAACTTTGCCGTCTTCACCGCGGTGTGGATGAGCCTCGACAGGCGCACAGGAGGGATGGCACTGAGGGCTGCACTTGCCGCCGCCGCCGCGGCAATGGCTTTCTTTCTCTTCAGGCTTCTGTCAGTGACAGGCATTCTCATCTTCATAATATTGCTTGGCGGCACAGGCCTGTACCTTGCACTGGGAAGGCGGATGCGCATTGCGGGACTAATCTTTGCCGCGGCGGCGGCGGCCGTCATCGTCGCCACCATCATGCTGGTGTCAGATACATGGAACTCACTCCGTCAGCCCGATGACCCCTCCGTAAACATTCCCGTAGCAAAGACACTCTCCGGAAACAGCTATACACATTATCCGGAGGAGACCCTCCTGGAAAACGGTTACCTCGTATGGTTGAATGTCTGCGAGGAGGAGCTGAGGGAAGGATGGAACAGGCGCAGCACTCTGCCATACGACGGAGCAGACATGGGGGGCAATGAATTGCGGACGACCATCATGCGGTATATCTCTTTCCTCGGCATGGCAAAAGACTCTGCCGCCATCGCCGCACTTACCGCTGAGGATATCAGAAATATTGAAAGAGGTTTTGCCAATCCCCTCTATGCCAGACCATGCAGTCCGCGCGCCAAGGCTTACGAAATCGTATGGCAGATAGACAGAGCGGTGAAGGGTGCCAATCCTTCAGGTCACTCGGTGACACAGCGCCCTGAGTTCTACCGCGCATCGCTGGGACTGATACGCAGGAATCCGTGGTTTGGCACAGGCACGGGCGATGTTATAAGCGAACTGAAGGAAGAATACCGGATCATCAATACGCAGCTGACTGAGAATTACCGTAAGCTGTCACACAACCAGTACCTTGGCTTCGCGGTCACCTTTGGCATCCCCGGCCTGGTGATCGCCCTGGCACTGATGATCATCCCGTGGCTGAGAAGCCCCAACAGATCTTTTTACCCGTTTGTGATCTTCATCTCGCTGATATTTATGTCGATGTTCAATGATGATACTTTTCATTCATCTGTCGGAACGGCATTCTTTTCTTATTTTTACACGCTGTTACTTGTCTTTAAAACAGAAGATGGAACTAAAGAGTGACGAGAGGGATTTTCTTATGCAGGCTATCGTGACCGCATCGGGAAACATTGCAGACGGCGGCGGTCCGTTCGGGGCTGTCGTTGTCAGGGAAGGAAGGGTTATCTCACGTTCTGGCAACAGGGTGGTGAGCGAGCATGACCCGACGGCCCATGCCGAGGTGCTGGCCATCAGGATGGCGGCGGCGGCCATGGGCACTCATGACCTGAGCGACTGTGTGATCTACTCGTCGTGCGAACCGTGTCCCATGTGCCTGGGTGCCATATACTGGTCAGGCATCAGGCGTGTTGTCTATGCCTCAGACCGCTACAGGGCCGCCGCCGCCGGGTTTGACGATGAGATGATATACTCCGAGCTGGCACTTGACAAGGAAAGCAGGAGCATAAGGATGGACCGCGCACTGACAGATGAGGGAGACAGGATATTCAATATCTGGGACAATTATCCGGGGAAGATTTTATACTGAATATTATCAGGTATGCCAGGG